>JACOVB010000366.1 GCA_016177555.1 Candidatus Rokuibacteriota bacterium | reverse complement strand
TGGAGCCCGATCAGCTCTGCGTCGACGACGCTTGGGTCGCCGTGATCGAGACGACGGAGTCGGCGCGCGTCGTGGAAGCGGCGGCCCGAGCCCGCAGCGCGGGCGAAGCGATGGCCGCCTTGCGCGGCATGTTCAAGACGGCGAGCGGGAGCCTCGGCACCGACGGCCACTTCCCGCTCGGCGCCCCGAGCGATCTCACCGCCGCCGAGAGCTGGCTGCTGACCAGCCTGATCACGCCCAGCGAGGGATTCATGTCCCGCCACTTCGAGCGACGGCTGTCGCTGGCCCTCACGCGCCGGCTCGTCAGGACGGCAATCACCCCGAACCTGATGACGCTCGTGAGCGTCGCCGTCGGTCTGGCCTCCGCGCCGTTCTTCCTGTCCTCGGCGCCAGGCTGGCAGCTCGCCGGGGCGCTCCTGTTCCTGGCCCACTCGATCCTCGACGGCTGCGACGGCGAACTCGCCCGTCTGAAGTTCCTGGAATCGCCTCACGGGGCCATCCTGGACTTCTGGGGGGATAACCTGGTGCACGTGGCCGTGTTCGGGGGCATGGCCCTTGGCTGGAGCCTGGACGCCCGCGCCTCCTGGCCCCTGCTCTTCGGCGCCGTGGCAGTGGCGAGCACCGCGGGGGCGGCCGTCGCGGTATACCGGCGTGGCGCGCACACCCTTGTCCCTGTCGCGAGCGCTTCGCCCTCGTCGCGGGTCGTGGAGGCGCTCGCCCACCGCGACTTCATCTACCTGATCGTGCTCCTGGCGGCGGCGGGGAAGGCCGCCTGGTTCCTCGTCCTCGCCGCGATGGGGACCCCGATCTTCCTGCTCCTGGTCCTGTGGAGCGGGCGGAGGCGAAGTTAATTGGACCGGCGCTAGAAGGCGTCGGGGGCGGCGGCGATCCGGTCCAGGTCGGCCCGCGTGTACGAGCCCAGGCTCCGGAAATCGAGTTCCGTGTAGTTCCTGATCCAGCGCATGGCGATCTTCTCGGCCTTGCGGTAGCGCTGCTCCGCCTCGGCGTAGGCCGCGCGCCCCCTGTCGTCCCTCACGGTGGCCTTCAGGCGCACGAGGATGTCCTCGGTCTCCTCCTGGAGGAGCCGCTTGACCAGCGGGACGTCGTGGACCTGCGCGCCGTCGGTGGTCCTTGCCCGGTGCCGGATCCGCTGGGCGATCTGCGCCACCGACATCCGGCCCGTCGCGAGGTCCTCCATCAGCGCCGGATGGACGCCGGGCTTGCCCGCCAAGCTGTCGATCCCCTTGGCCCCGCGTCCGTTGAGCCAGCCCTCCAGGTACTCGACGACCATTCCCCGGCCACGCGGTTGACCTCCGGATCGCTGCTCGGCAGCGCCGTGGCCATGCCGCCGATGGGCGCCGCACCACGCTTGAGGCAGATGGCCACGAGGCGCCGGAAGATGTTGGCGAGAAACGGCGTCGTCTTGATGTCCACGCCGAACCGGTCGGGCCACACGGACCTGGGGTCCGCCATGATGAACTCGAAAATGCTCGCCTTGAGATCCCAGCGAGCCGCGTTGAGCCCTCCGGCATAGGGACCGAGGGCGTGGAGCATCTCCTCCATCTGGTACACCGCCGGCAGGGACTCGACGAGCGGGACGGCGCTGATCACGGCGCTCCTGAGGAAGGGCAGGGAATCCCGGGAGCGCTCGAACAGGTCGCGGTACCAGGCGCATTCCTCGGCGGACTCGAGCTTCGGCAGATAGAAGTAGATCCCCTGTCCGCGGTTGGCCTGCGCCCGGCCCGCATAGTAGAAGGTGAGCGCGGTGCCCAGGATCGCCGCGGGGATGGGCTGGCCGTCCACGGTGAAGTCCGGCTCGTCCAGGTGGATGCCCCGCTCGCGGTGCATGAAGAAGGGCAGCTCGCCGTCGGCGATCCTGTACTCCTTGCCCTTCCCGGCGTCGAAGGCGCGGAGCTCGCGGTTGACGGCGGCGAGCCGGTTGTGCGCGGCGCGCGCCGTGTCCACGAGCCGGTGGCCCGCCGAGTCCTCGTCGTCGTCGAGATCGCCCACGGCCCGCTCCCCCTCGGGTCCGGGATTCAGCGCGTTGATGAACATGCTCGTGATGGAGCAGGGGCCCGAGATCTCGATGCCCGGCTTGCGCAGGTCCTCCGGCACCGGCGGCACCTTCCAGTCCCCGGTGTTGATGGCGGTCCTTGGCGGATGCGTGGGCAGGAGGCCCTGGTCGAGCGCGCGCCTGAGGACTGCCTGGCGCTTGGCGAGCAGCGCGCGGATCCGCGGCGTGAGCTCGTCGTGCAGCCGGACGACGTAGTCGAGGAACTCGGGGGTGAACAGCTCCGCGGCGCCTTCCACGGGAGCCCACTGCGCGCGCCTCACTGCGGGACTCCCCGAACCAGTCGTTGCAGCCATCGCTGTGCCCTTTCTCAGGACGTCGCGTCGGATGTGTGACTCGACACGATGCCGGTACGCCGGCGCGCGCGGCGGCGGCCCTGCCACAGCGCCCGCACGCCGAAGTAGGCGAAAGCATCCTTGAGGTCCGAGAAGAGCTTCGTCGCCCGGCCCATCTCCTGGCTCGTCACGTACTCGAGCGTCAGCACGACGCGCCGGTCGCCGGCCTGCGAGGGACTCACGCCGTGGTACACCTTGTCGCCGTTGAAGATGACCATGGAGCCGGGCGTCGTGGCGACGGCCAGGTCACGCGGGGCGCGTCCCGGCTGGCGCGTGTGGAGCCGGCAGAGGAGACGGCTCGCGGAGTCCTGCACGAGGCCCACGAGGACCGTGTAGCGCGCCCCCTTGTAATAGGAGGTGTCGTAGTGGTAGCCCATGTGGTCCCCGGCCGCCGTGTAGAAGTACAGGGCGCAGGCGTGGGGATCGTCGTCCGGGCAGAGCGTGAGGTCGGCCCGGACCAGCCGGCCGAGGAAGCGCCGGAAGGCCTCGGACCGGTAGAAGGCCAGCAGCGCGGGCCCGCCATCGGCGATGGCGAAGTGACTCACGCTCCCCCCCTTCTTGTGGCGCGGGATGTAGTTCCGGTTGAGCCCGGGCTCCAGGCGCTCGACGTCCTCCAGGAGACGGGCCACGGTCTCTCGAGGCACGGCGTCCGGGATGAAGAGGAACTCGTCCTGCTCCCAGTACTGCCGCTCGAGCGCCTCGACGGGAAGCACGGCGAGCGCCCGCTCGATGGCGGCCACGACCGCGGCCGCGAGGGACGGTGGGGCGGAGGCGGCGTCAGAGGACAACCGTGGTCACCTCGATCAGGTTCGAGGTGAGGCGCCCGCTCTCCACCGACACGAAGAGAGAGCACTGGCCAGGGCGGTCGCGAGGGCAGACGGAGGGCTTCATGTCGCGCATCAAGGCCCAAGCCTAGCACACGTTGTATAGTGCTGGGATGCTGAGCGGGCTCCAGCGCCTCCATCCGTTCCAGACCGCGGACGCCCAGCGGCTCGCCCTCCTCTTCGGGATCGTCTACTTTTCCCAGGGGATGTGGTACCTGCCCAACCAGACGATCACCATCGTCTTCAAGGACCTGGGGTTCTCGGCCGGACAGGTGGCGACCTTCTTCACCATCAGCACGGTCCCGTGGCTGATCAAGCCCGTGTACGGGCTCCTCTCGGACTTCGTGCCGCTCTTCGGCCGCCGGCGGAAGAGCTACTTCCTCCTGATGTCGGCGCTGGCGGCCTCGGCGGGGCTCGCGCTGGGGCTCATGACGGAGCGGCCGTACTGGTGGCTGGCGGGGCTCTTCACGGTGATGGGCCTCGGGCTGGCCTTCACCGACGTGCTGACCGACGCGCTCATGGTGGAGAACGGCAAGCGGCTGGGGCTCACCGGGGCCTTCCAGGCTGTGCAGTGGGCCTGTATCTACGGGGCCTCCATCCTGGTCGGCGTCATCGGCGGCCGGCTCGCGGAGATGCGGAACCTGCGCAGCGCCTTCCTCCTGGCGGGGTGCTTCCCGCTGGTCTCGTTCCTCATGGCCGCGCTCTTCATCAAGGAGGCGGCCACCCGTACCGACAGGGCGGCCTTTCGCGAGACGCTCCGCGCCATCCGCGAGGCCGTCGCGGAGCGCGAGATCTGGGTCGTCGCGGGGTTCATCCTCTTCTGGACCTTCAGTCCGTCCTTCGGGCCGGCGCTCGTCTACTACCAGACGGACACGCTCAAGTTCAGCCAGCAGTTCATCGGGATCCTGGGCTCGCTGGGCTCGGCGGCCGCCGTCGTGGGTGCCCTGGTCTACGCGCCGCTCTCCCGGCGGATGCCGCTCAAGTGGCTGATCAACTACGCGATCGGCGCGGGTCTGGTCGGGACGCTGGCCTACCTCGTCTATCGTGATGCCACCTCCGCCATCATCATCGACACCGTGGTCGGCTGCATCGGCATGATCACCCAGCTCGCCTTCCTCGACCTCGCCGCCAAGGCCTGCCCGCGCCGCGTGGAGGGCACGTTCTTCGCGTTGCTCATGTCGGTCTTCAATGGCGGCGCCCAGGGCTCGCAGGTCGTGGGCGGCTACCTCTACGACTGGCTCGGCTACACGCCGCTGGTGCTCATCTCGGCGGCGATGACGCTCCTCGCCTTCCCCCTCGTCCCTCTGGTCAAGGTGGAGCGGATCGAGGCGCAGGCGCGCGCCGAGGCCGCGGCGAGCGCCGCGGGCCCGATCGAGACATGAGGGACTGATGGCTCCGCCCCGCCAGGAGGGCCGGCGCCGCCTCTTCGCGTTCCATGCGCCCGAGGCCCGGCGGCTGGCGGCGCTCTTCGGGGTCGTCTCCGTCGCCCAGGGGATATGGTCGCTCCCCAACCAGACCATCACCATCTGCCTCGTTGACACCCTTCACGTCGTCTTCCGCTCCTTTCGCTCGAGATCCTGCTTCACCGCCTCGTAGCTCCGCCTCAGCCAGCGAATCGCCTTCCCCACATCCCGCGACGTCTCCACGTGGCACTCGACCCACCCGCGTGCCGCGAAGCGGCGGTGGGGTACGACGCCCGGCACCTGGAGCGCCCGCCGTTGATCCTCGGGCGTCAGCCGGATCCAGAGGTCAGTGTCCTTGGCGCGAAGGGGGAAGCAGGCGAAGAGCTGGGGCCCGACGAAGTAGCCCCAGCGTCCGAACATGGGCGTGATCTTCACGCGCGGCCAGGAGCCCAGCTGGGTGTTCAGCTCGCCGGCCGGCCCCGTCCCGCCGCGCTCGAGGGTCCGGCGTGTCTTGCGCCCCGGCCCGATTCCTCTCACGCGGCCGGGCTGGCTACGGCCAGACCTGGGCATAATGGTCGCCATTGTCTTGCCGCCTCCCGCACGGGTTCGCTGCTCACCGCTTGCCCCCCGCCAGCCGCCGCGCCTCGGGGAGGGCGCGCAACCAGAGGATGCTCGCGAGCCCCAGGACGCCGCCGATGCCCAGTACCGAGAAGCCCCAGCCCCAACCCGCCACCGCGGTCCGGTCCTGGTAGAGGTCGAGCACCATGCCGAAGACGCTGGGCGCGATGGCGCCGGCGCCGAAGCCCAGGAGAGACCGGATGGCCAGCACCGAGCCGAGCCGCGCGGGCGGCACGGTCTCGGTGATCCCGGTGGAGTAGACGGGCGAATCGCCGAGCGCCGAGAAACCGTAGAGACATCCGGCCACGAGAACCAGCGCGAACGGAGCGCCAAGCAGCCAGCCGAAGCTGAACGAGCAGGCGCTGCTCACGATCATCATGCCGGCGATCACGGCCGTGCGCCCCCACCGGTCCGAGAGCCAT
The DNA here is from genome assembly GCA_016177555.1 of Candidatus Rokuibacteriota bacterium. The sequence continues at coordinate 10,174 of JACOVB010000366.1, read as the reverse complement.
CCGCCGGTGCTCGAGGCGGCGATGCCCATCACGTGGAAGAGCGCCGTGAGCCCGGCCCCGAGCCCGGCCGCCGGCGTGGGGGCCGTCCCGTGGGCCACGAGGACGGCCGTCATGAACGCCGGGGTCCAGGCCCACATGCCCAGGAGCTCCCACGAGTGGAAGACATAGCCGGCGATCATGAGCTGCGCCGCGCGGTTGCCCCCGAGCCCCGTGTCCCAGGTGAAGCGGCTGGAGGGAACGGCGCCGCGCTCCGGGCGCCCTCGGAACAGGACGAGGGACAGCAGCAGGCACCCGACGGGCCCCAGCGCCAGGACGAAGAGCGCCGCGCGCCAGCCGGCACGCGCGACGACGAGTCCGCCGATGGCCAGGGCCAGCACATACCCCACCGACGAGGAGGCGAGGAACCAGCCGACAGCCCCGCCACGCCGGGCGGGCTCGAAGCGGGCCGCGATCAGCATCACGCCCGGAGTGTAGGTCCCCGCGATCGCGACGGCCGAGAGGAAAAAGAGCACCACGGCCGACGCATGACCATGGGCGAAAGTCGGGATGAGGAAGGACGTGACGGCGGCGAGGACAGCCGAGCCGAGGAACACCGCCCGCGGACCCAGGTAGTCCGCCAGGACGGACAGCACCACGAGGGACAGCGCCGTCCCGGCCTGGGTGGCCGAGTTGATGGTGCCCGCCGCCGTGAAGGAGAGCCCCCACTCCTCCTGGACCGAGGCCAGCACCGCGGGGTAGGCCATGGACATGACCGAACTCCCGGCGCGGGCCATGCAGATGCCGGCGAGCCAGAGGGTGTGGCCGCGATGCCCGCCGCCGGTCCCCGTCATGAGCGGGGGACGCGCCCGCCCCGCCTCAGCGCGCCGGATCCAGGTGGCCGAGGGCGACGATGCGGCCGTCCACTTCCCTGAGTCTCATGACGGACAGCTCCTGCGTCGAGCGCCCGGAGCGTGGAAGGGCTCAGGGGAAGTGGTAGCGGCTGATGTGGAGGTGGACGCCGTTGGACGAGCGCGGCTCAACGCTCACCTCGGCGGCTCCCACCAGCATGGCGGCTGCCGCGCGCCGCAGCCGCTCCGCCAGGGGCGCCATCTCCGGAGCCACCATGGACAGCGCCACCATGCCCTCCACGTCCCCCACCTCGGCCGCCGGCACCATGAGGATCGTGCCGCCGCCCTCCCAGCCGAGCATGCAGCGCGCGCCGCCGTTGATGGCGACCTCGGGCAGCCCGAAGAGACGCTGGTAGCTTCGCGCGGCGGCGGCGGGCTCGCGGCAGCCGATGACGAGCCGCTTGAGACGGACGGGCGAGTCCTGGGACTGGTTGCCCTGCGGCGGCGTGGCCAGCTCCACCAGCACGCCATGGCACGCCTTCGGGCTGAGGAACGCGATCCGTCCCGCGAGCCCCTGGCGGGAGCGCTCATCGAGGAGCGGCACGCCCTCCGCCCGGAGCCCGCCCAGCGCCGCGTCCACGTCCGGCGTCTCGAAGCAGACGTGGTGGAGCCCTTCCCCGCGCCTGGCCAGGAAGCGAGCCACGCCGCTGTCCGGCGTCATGGGCTCGAGCAGCTCGATCTCGCTCTCGCCGGCGGCCAGGAGCGCGGCCCGCACGCCCTGGTCGGGGATCTCGGCCTGACGGACGAGCGGCAGCCCCAGGGTGTCGCGCCAGAAGCCATAGGCGCGATCGAGCCGCTCGACGACAATCCCGACGTGATGGATCTTGGTGACCATTGCCAGTCGAAGCACGTCGCATCACCGTAGCCGACAACTCCGGAGATTTCAAGGACTCGCCTCGGCGTCACGCCTCCTGGAACAGCTTCCTGAACTCGGGCCACGGCACGGGAGGCACGGCGACCAGCCGCCCGTTCTCCTCCACGTGCGCGACGCCTTTCATGCCCACGAGCGCGGTCCCGATGCCGGGAGTGGAGCGCACGAACTGGAGCGCGCGCTGGGCGTCGGTGTCGAGCCCCGGCAGGAACCGGCCCACGACCTCCGGCAGCCCGCGGGCAAGCTGGCCCTGGTAGATCGAGGCCGAGCTCATGATATAGATGCCGAGGCGCTGGGCCACCGCCAGGAGCGTCACCGTGTCCCCGCCCGCGCGCTGGTTGGCCGTGGTGAAGGCCTCGGTCATGGCGAGGTTATACGGGAGCTGGATCACCCGGAAATGGTGCGCCTCGCCTGCCACCTCGGCGGCCAGGAGCGCCAGATCCTCGAGCGAGAGGTAGTCAGGCGCCGCGGGCGGCTGACGAAATCCGTTCCACGTGGCGGTCCCGAACACGCGGATCTTCCCGTCGCCCACGGCGCCCTCGAGGAACTCGAAGGCGGCGCGCATCCGGGTCCTGAAGGTGGGGCGATCCACGGCCGAGAGCTGCATCTCCGGGTTGTGAAGATAGTAGACGTCGATGGTCTCCACGCCGAGGTTGGCCCGGCTCCGGTCGAGCTGGTCGGCGAGGTAGCGCGGGGTGAGGCAGTGGCAGCCGCCCACCAGGTCCTCCGGGCGCAGGATGCCGGGACCGATGTAGGTCTCGGCGAGATAGGCGCCGGGATTGGGCGGCATGGCACTGTCGAAGGGGACGAAGCCCCCCTTTGTCGCCAGCACCACCTGGTCGCGCGTCACGCCACCCGAGGCGATCACGTCGCGCAGCGCCACACCCACGGCCCGCTCGCTCCGCTGGTAGCGGTAGTTCACGGCGGAGTCCACCACGTTGATCCCGACCGCGACGGCGCGCGTCACCGCCTCTCGGTACGAGCGGTCGGTGGCGTCGTCCTCGGCACCGAGATAGGTGCCGATGCCCACGGAGGACAGGGTGAGCCCGCGCCACGAGCGGAAGTGCTCCGGCGCCGCCGCCGCGCCCAGGCCCGCCCGATAGGCCGCCGTTCCTTCAGCCGTCGCGAATCCGGTGATCACGTCAGGCCTCCCGGTAAGAGAGAAGGATGGCTCCGATCAACTGAAGCGGAGCACGACGCGGCCCGGCGGCGCGAGGAGCGCGGCGTCGTGGGCGGGGAAGGATTCGAGCACGATGGCATGCCCGGTCGCGGCCGCCGGCAGGATGAGCGTGCCCGTCAGGGCGAGCGCCGCGAGCCACCGGGGTCGGCCTGCGGAGTTTTTCCGCATCCCGCCTAGCGCCAGTCGTCGAGCACCAGGTGGGTGGGGTCCTCGTCGTCGATCGGCTTGCCCCGCTTCATGCGGACCATGATGAGGTCCATCTGGTAGCCGCGCTCGAGCAGCGCCTGGTAGGCCGTCCAGTAGTAGCTGTAGACGGGCGCCACGACCCGCTGGAGGCCCGCCTCGTGGGCCACGTCCTCGAGCGCTCCGAGCAGGGCATGGAGGTACTCCGGCTTCCTGTGCTTCGGATCGATGGCCAGGAACTTGACGTAGAGACTGCCCTGCGGCGCCTCGCTGACCCCCGGCGTGTGGTAGATGGCGAAGCCGATCACCTCCCGCCCCTTCTCGAGGATGAGGGTGTCGCCCAGCGCCAGGCCGTCCACGATCTCCACTTCCTTGCCGAGATCCATGCCGCGGAAGACGCCGTTCGTGATCCGGTGCAGCTTCAGGATCGCCGCCTTCTTCTTTGCCTCCTCGAGCGCCGAGTAGCGCTTGAGGCTCACCGCCAGCTTCGCCGGGCGGGTGGTCTGGACAATCTCGCGGCGGTCCAGGGGCTTGGCCGTGATCACCAAGAGCCCGCGCGGCCGGTAGCCGCACTTCTGGTACAGGACGAGATGCCGCGGGCTGTACGGATAGGTGGCGAGGCCCTGCATGACGGCCTTGTTCTCGTCGAAGAAGCCCTGGCACGCCGTGAGGAGCTGCTGGCCGATCTCCTGGTTCTGGTAGTTGGGGAGCACCGCGACGGGCCCCACCAGACCGAGGCTGCCCCACATGACGGCCACGGCAGCACCGACGATCTTGCCATCGCCTTCCTCGGCGACGAAGCACCCCCAGGGCTCCATCAGCCAGCGGTGGTGGATGTACTGGGCGCCGCCGAACACCTGGCGCGGCCGCGTGCCCATCTGCCGCTCATAGAAGTCCGAGAAGGCCTGCTCGATCACGTCGCGCACCTTGGAGAGATCGCCCTTGCGCACGCGGCGGATCTTGATCAGGGGGGAGCGTCCCTGGCTGTCAAGGCCGGGCCGGTCCACGGTGGCCCTCATGCCTGACCCGGAAGTCCCGCGAGATCTTCCAGCAGCGTGATCACCCCCGAGTGATCGAGTCCCCCCCGCCCCTTCACCCTGAGGGCGTTGAAGAGCTCCTGCACGACGGCGGTGCAGGGCAGCGGCACGCCGAGGGCGCGCGAGGCCTCCATGATCAGCCCCAGGTCCTTGAAGTGCAGGTCGACCTTGAAGCCGGGCGTGTAGGTGCCCGAGACGTAGTTGGGCGTCTTCTGCTCCAGGCACTTGGAGCCGGCCAGCCCGCCGCCGAGCGCCTTGAGCGTGAGCTCGCGGTCGAGCCCCGCCTTGCGCGCCAGCGTGAGCGCTTCGCCGAGCGCCGTCAGATTCACGGCGACGATCACCTGGTTGGCGAGCTTGGTGAAGCCGCCGGCGCCGAGCGGGCCCAGGTGGGTGATCGTCTTGCCGAGGGCCTGGAACACGGGCAGCGCGGCATCGAAGTCCGCCTTCTCGCCGCCGACCATGATGGACAGCGCCGCGTCGATGGCGCCCTGCTCCCCGCCCGACACCGGCGCGTCGAGCATCCGCACGCCCTTTGGGCGGAGCGCGGCGCCGACCGTCTGGGAGGAGAGCGGCGAGATGGTGGACATGTCGAGGTAGAGGAGCCCCTTGCGGGCCCCCTCGATGATGCCGTCCTTGCCGAGCGCCACCAGCTCCACGTCGGGGGAGTTGGGCAGCATCGTGATGAGAAACTCGGCCTGGGCGGCGACATCGCGAGGCGAGGCGACTGACGTGGCCCCCGCCCCCACCAGATCCTGGACTGGCCCCTGGCTCCGGCCGTGGACGACGAGCGGGTAGCCGGCCTTGAGGAGGTTCTTCGCCATGGGACGGCCCATGATGCCCAGACCAATGAAACCAACGGTTTGCGCCATCATGACCTCGCGGGACGGGAGAGTGGGACGGGCCGTGTCATGCTCGCAACGGCTCAATTAGCACATGGTTTCTCGAGGAGTCAAGCGAGAAGTGCCGTCCCCATCAGTCCCCTGACCGTGCCGGGCCTCCGAGATCCGTCTGAAATTCTGGACACTTTCACGGGTCTTGGAATGCAGATACCCTGCGTTATCCAGCGAAAACCAGCGGAGGAGCAGATGCCATGGGGGACAATGCGTACCACCAGTTGCGGTTGTTCGGTCAGGCGACCCAATACGTGGTTGACAGCGATCCCCGGGTCTCTGTATCCTCCCGGTCAACCACACCGATGAAGAACCCCGAGGACGCCGACGTAAGCCTTGAAGGTTTGGTGGCGAAGCACCTGCCGCGGCTCACTCTTCATCCGCTTCGCCAGGATGCCATTCCCAGGATCGCGAAGGACAGTTCTGCACTGAAGGCGATCACCAAGGCCGTGAAGGACATCCCCACCAGCCACACCCTCTCGCTTGCAGACGCCCGCGCCATCGGCGGCCTGCCTGAGAGGTCCGTTCATCTGGCCGTTACGTCTCCCCCGTACTGGGATCTGAAGAAGTATCCCGACCATGAGGCGCAACTTGGGGACCTCCACGACTATGAGGTGTTCCTGAAGGAATTAGACCGCGTGTGGGCCGAGTGCTATCGAGTCTTGGTCCCCGGCGGGCGGCTCATCATCGTTGTGGGTGACGTCTGCCGTTCACGCCGAGCATTTGGAGCGCACATGGTCGTACCGTTGCACGGTTCGATCATGGAGCACTGCCGCCACATCGGATTCCACAATCTGGCCACGGTCATCTGGCATAAGATCGCGAACGCTTCCTTCGAGGTCGACAACGGCAGTTCCTTCATGGGGAAACCCTACGAGCCGAATGCGGTCATCAAGAATGACATCGAGTTCATCTTGATGCAACGCAAGCCGGGGGGATATCGTCGACCAACCGAAGCCATGCGCGTTCTCAGCGTCATCGGTGAACAGTCTCAGCGGGCGTGGTTCAGCCAAGTCATCACCATCCGGGGGGCATCGACCCGGCGCCACCCGGCGCCATTTCCCGTCGAGCTCGCTGAACGGTTCATCCGGATGTTCAGCTTCGTCGGGGACACCGTGCTTGACCCATTCTCCGGAACCGGCACGACGAGCGTGGCCGCTGCTCGGTGGGGCCGGAACAGCATCGGGCTCGAGATCGAGCCGAGCTATCACAAGATGGCCCTCCAGCGGCTGAAGGAAGTCGTCACCGACGAGGACCTCCCCGCAGCCATCAGACACTCTATCGCGCTTGCCGATTTGAATGGCGAACGGCAAGTTTAGGCTGCTCGAGGCGTTCAGAAAGACCTTCGCGGGCACGCTGTACAAGCATCGCGATTCCACCCTGGGAAACAAGATCGGACGTGAGCTGTTCGAGGATCTGCTCGCCCATGAACTTCTGATCCTCAGCTTTCGGGCCACGAATCAGCCGCCCTACCCTTTCAGCTGGCTCGACACCAAGCAGACTGAATTGTATTACGGGGCGGCCCTGACCAGAGTCGCCGAGCTCTCCCAGCAGCGTTTTCGCTAGTCGCGCCGCCGCGGCGCCTTCTCTCGCCGTCGAACGCCCAGGCGCTGCAACGACTCCCGTCAGACGAACCGCTGGCCAGCGGCCCAGATCACGTCGCTCGTGAATGTCATCGGGGATCGGGCGTGCCCACCCGGGACATGAGTGCGCGGGGGCGCGCGGGGTGAGACCCCGGGCTCACACGGGAGATGGCGCCGGGAGCCGGTAGATCGCGGTGTGAACCACGTGGGCGACGGGGCGCGCCGCCTCGCCGGCCACGATGAGCAGGTCGGCCTCCACGAACTCGCGCCCTTTCTTCTCGAAGAGCGAAACGACCCGGCCCCGCGTGGACAACCGCTCCCCCACCCGGGCCAGGCTCAGGTGTTGGATCACGCTCCCCACATGGATCCACGGCCCCATCAGAACATTGCGGTCGAGGGCGCGGTTGGCCTGGTCGAGGTAGAAGGCCGGGTGGACGAGACCCTCACGGCCGCGGTAGAGGGGCAGCGCGTCGCTCACCTTGTCGAGATAGTCGGCGGCCGCGGCTTCGTCATAGAGCGTCACGGGCGTCCCGAGCACGGAGACTGCCGCGAGATGCTCCCGCGTCGCCGCCGGACGCTCGGCGGGCAAGGGCGCCGTGGCCCAGGTGGCAGCCGCGGCGGGCTCCGGCGGCGCCGCGGGCAGGCTCGCCGTGGCCGTGGCGCACTGGCCGCCCGACACCGTCATCGCTGTCAGGGCCGCCGTGACGCCCGAGGCGCTCCGCTCTGTCACGGCTCCGGAGACCCTCACCTCCTCGCCTTCGAGCACGGGCCTGGAGAATTTCACGCTGGCCGTCCCCCGCGCCAGCCACTCACGACCCCACGCCTCCACCAGCGGGTGGGTCAGGTAGGCGTAGACGGTGACGCCGGGGACGAGCCCACCGCGAAAGCCGTATTGCCGGGCCACTTCATCGTCGTGGATGGCGTTCTCGCTCCGCGCGGCCGTGTTCCGCGCCGTGACCCGGTACCCGGAGAAGCTCTCTGACACCGCATGACCCTCCCGTTGGCCCGAGGACGAGGCTAGATCATCCTGAGGTGGCGCGCCATCTGGAGCCGCTGCTCGGCCAGCCGGTCGGCGGCGAGCCAGGTCGGGACCTTCTCGCGCTTGCTCATCGCGATCAGCTCGGTCATCCGGTCGCGGATGCGGGCCACGTTGCGCCACGCCCGCTCGCGGTTGAAGCCGCCCTTCTGCATCCGGTCGGTGTCGAAGATCGTCCCCCCGGCGTTCGCGATGTAGTCCGGGGCGTAGAGGACACCCCGCTCCGCGAGGAGCGTCCCGTGCCGCTCCTCGGCGAGCTGGTTATTGGCACTGCCGCACACGATCCGGCAGCGAAGCTCGGGGATCGTGCTGTCGTTGATGACGGCGCCGAGCGCATACGGGCCATAGATGTCGCAGGGCTGGGCGTGGATCACCGCCGGCGGCACCGCGGTGACCCCAAGCTCCCGCCTCGCCCGTGCGACCTTGGCCTCGTCGATGTCCGCCACCGTGACCCGCGCGCCCTCCTTGACGAGCCCCTCGAGGGCGGGCCAGCCGACGGCGCCGAGCCCCTGCAGGGCGATCGTCCGGCCCTTCAGGCTGTCCGAGCCCCACACCTCCTGGGCGCACGCCTTCATCGCCTGCTGGACGCCGAGGGCCGTGGCGGGGCCGATGTTGCCGGCGCCGCCGCAGTACTCGGGCAGCGTGATGACGTGCTCGGTCTCCTGGTAGAGAACCTCCATGTCGTCGAGCGTGGTGCCGACATCCTCGCCGGTCCGGTACTCGCCGTTGAGGCTCTGGATGAAGCGCCCCATCGCGCGGATCAGCGCCTCGGTTTTCTGCGTCTTCGGGTCGCCGATGATGACGGCCTTGCCGCCTCCGAGGTTGACGCCCGCCGCCGCGTACTTGTAAGTCATGCCGCGGCCGAGACGGAGGGCGTCCATGATGGCGTCCTCCTCCGTCTCGTACGTCCACATGCGCAGCCCGCCGCAAGCCGGACCGAGGTCGGTGGAGTGGATGGCGATGACGGCCTTGAGGCCGACATCGGCGTTGTGGCACAGGACGACCTTCCGGAACCTGTACTTCTCGAGGTACTCGAAGATCCGCCCCTGCATGGCGCCCTCCCGGCTCAGGCCGCCGTCCAGCCGCCGTCCACCATGAGGACATGGCCGGTGACGTAGGAGGACGCGTCGGAGGCGAGGAACACGGCCGGTCCGACGAGTTCCTCCGCCCGGCCGCGGCGGCCCATGGGCGTCCACTCGCGGATATGGCGGTCCTTCTCCTCGTTGTGGATCTGCTCGGCCCCCTGCATGACGTTCTCGAAGTAGGCGGGCGCGAAGGCGTTCACGCGGACGCCGTGCCGCGCCCATTCCACCGCAAGGGTGCGGGTGAGCTGGTTCACCCCGCCCTTGGCCGAGGCGTAGGGCACGAGCCAGGGGACGCCGATGGAGCCGGCGATGGACGAGTTCATGAGGATGCTGCCGCGCCCCTGCCGGATCATCTCCCGCCCGGCGGCCTGGGCGCAGAGGAAGTAGCCCTTGAGGTTGATGTCGAGGACCTGATCCCACTCGGCCTCGGCGTAGTCGACGGCGGGCTTCATGATGTCGATCCCCGCATTGTTGACGAGGACATCGACGCGGCCCCAGCCCTCCAGGGTCTTCGCCACCATCCGGTCCACGTCGGCCTTGATCGAGGTGTCGACCTTGAGGGCCATCGCCTTCCGGCCGAGCGCGGCGATCTCACTCGCCACGTTCTCCACCTGCGGAAGCGTGCGGCTGACGGCGACGATGTCGGCGCCGTGCCGGGCCAGTCCGAGCGCCAGCGTCTTGCCGAGGCCGCGGCCCGCGCCCGTCACGATGGCCACCTTGCCGCCGAGGTCGAAGAGCGTGCTCATGGATCATCTCCTTGTGATGTCACCCACTGACCGTGGCGGGGGCAACGCGGGGCCGCGAGCGCCCGCCGAGCTTGCGCACATAGACGGTCATCACGATCAGGCCCAGCCCGATCGCGACCTGCCGGAGGGCGGCGAGCCTCGGCTCATCGATCATCGGCATCACGTCCTTCGCGAAGCGCGTGCCCTCCAGGACGGCCACGAGGATCGCCGTCCCCCAGAGCGCGCCGCGCGTCGAGCCCGGCCCGCCGATGATCATCGCCATCCACGTGTAGAAGGTGATCTCGGGCGTGAACTGGTCGGGCACGACATAGGTCACATAGTGCGCCCACAGGCTCCCGGCGACCGCCGCGAGCCCGGCGCCCCAGCCGAGCGAGGTCAGCCGGAAGCGCAGCACGTCCTTGCCGAGCGCCATCGCCGCCTGCTCGTCGTCTCGGATCGCGCGGAGCGTCCGTCCGAGCGGGCTGCGCGCCAGGACCTCGCATAGCGCGAAGGCCACGCCAACGGCAATCAGGACGAGCCCGAGGTAGATGATGTGGTCCGGGACGCCGCCGAGGCCGCGCCACGGCCGAGGAATGCCCGGAATGCCGAGCGCGCCGCGGGTGAGCTCGCGAGCGTTCAGGAGGAGCAGCCGCACGAACTCGGAGAAGCCGAGCGTGAGGATCGCGAAGTAGTCCTC
>JACOVB010000048.1 GCA_016177555.1 Candidatus Rokuibacteriota bacterium | reverse complement strand
CTCGTAGGCGCCCTGGGCGATGCCAAGCGCAACGGTGGCAGCGCCCAGCCGCTGGCTGTTGTAGGCGCGCATCAGCTTCTTGAACCCGTCGGGCGGCCCCACGAGGACGCTCTCGCGGGGCACGCGGCACCGGTCGAAGTGGAGCCGGCCCTCGGGAATCCCGCGGAGCCCCATGGTCCGATCGCGCTCCCCGATGCGGAAGCCCGCCGTGTCGCGCTCGACGAGCACCCCGCCGATCCCGGTCGCGCCGGGCGCATGGCCCAGGCGGCAGTAGACGAGGTAGAGGCGCGAGGTCCCCGCGCCGGTGATCCAGCGCTTCTCCCCGGTGAGGGTATAACCCTCTGGGCTCTCATCGGCCCGGGTCGCGAGATCGGTGGCGGCCGAGCCCGCCTCCGGCTCGGTGATGGCGATGGCGGGCTTCTCGCCCTCCAGCACCCAGGGGAAGTAACGCCGCTTCTGCGCCTCGGTTCCGTAGGCGGTGAGCGCGCCCACGACGCCGAGGCTCCCCTCGACCACGATCCGTGCCGTGACGCCGCAGACGCGAGCGATCTCCTCCACCACGAGCAGCACGCCGAGGACGGAACCGCCGGGGCCGCCGTGGGAGCGGGGGATCGTGATCCCCATGAAGCCCGCCCGCACGAGGTCCTTGACGTTGTCCCACGGGTAGGCTTCGTCCTCGTCCCACCGGGCCGCGCGGTCGCGGAAGACACCGTCGGCCAGCGCCCTGGCCCGTGCGCGGAGCGCCTGCTGCTCGCCGCTGAGCTCGAACTCCATCGCCTAGATGCCGGGCCAGGTGGCGAGCCAGACGAGGCCCGAGGGAGGAACCAGCGCGAGGCGTACGTGGGTGTACGTTGAGCGCTGGCGACGACCGAGAACGAAGTATGGCGAAGCCAGATGGCCCGGCATCAGATGTGAATCGCTTGGCCCAGGGCTGCCAGCGTCGCCTCGAGCGCGGCCTCGGAGAGCGTGGGGTGGGCGTGGATCGTGTGAATGATGTCTTCGAGCGTGGCCTCGAGCGTTCGCCCCACGGCGAACTCGTGGATCATCTCGGTGGCTTCGGGGCCGACGATGTGGACGCCGAGCAGCTCGCCCGATCCCTTGTCGGCGACGACCTTGAGAAACCCCTCGGCCTCCCCCATGGCCACCGCCTTGCCATTGGCCGTGAACGGGAAGCGGCCCACGGCGAGCTCGCGCCCGCTGGCCCGGGCCCGCGCTTCGCTCTGGCCGATGGAGGCCACCTGGGGCCGGCAATAGGTGCAGGACGGCACATTGCCGTAGTCCACCGGACGAGGATCGAGCCCCGCGATGGCCTCGGCCGCCACGACCCCCTCGGCCATGGCCTTGTGGGCCAGGAGCTGGTTGCCGGCCATGTCGCCGATGGCGTAGATGCCCTTCACGGAGGTCTCCATGGTGGGTGACACCGTGACGAAGCCACGCTCCGTCGCGACGCCCAGCGCCTCGAGCCCGAAACCCCGCGTGCGCGCCGCGCGGCCCACCGCCACGAGGACCTGCTTCGCCTGGAGCGTCTCCGTCTTGCCCTCAGCGTCCACGTCCACCGACACTCCACTGGCTCCCGGGGTCACCGCCTTCACGCTGACCCCGGTGCGGAGGGTGATGCCTCGACGGGTGAAGAGGCGGGCGACCTGGGTCGAGACCTCCTCATCCTCGATGGGGAGAACGCGCGGTAGCGCCTCCAGCACGGTGACCTCCACGCCGTAAGCGGCGTAGATATCGGCGAACTCCATGCCCACGGCCCCGGCCCCGATCACGACGAGCGAGGCGGGCTTCGTCTCGTTCCTGAGTGCGCCGGTGGAGGAGATCACGGCCTTCTCGTCGATGGTCACGCCGGGCAGCGATCGGGGCTCGGAGCCGGTGGCGAGGATGACGGCGCGGCCCGCCTCCAGGCTCTGCGTGCCCTCTTGGCCCGTCACCTCGACCAGGTTGCGGCCCTTGAGGACGCCCCGGCCCCGCAGCAGGGTGATCTTGTTCTTGCGGAAGAGGAACTCGACCCCCTTGGCCATGCGGTCCGCCACCCGGCGCGAGCGCTGGATCGCCTGGGCGTAGTCGGCCTTCCACTCGCCCACCGTGATCCCGAACTCGGCCGCGCGCCCGAAGAGGCTCACCACCTCGGCGCTCCGGAGCAGGGCCTTGGTGGGAATGCACCCCCAGTTGAGGCACACGCCCCCCGGACGGTCATCCTCGACCGTGGCCACCGAGAGGCCGAGCTGGGCGCAGCGGATGGCGGAGACGTAGCCGCCGGGTCCTGTGCCCACGACGACGACGTCGAACTTCTGGGCGGGTGGCACGGGGCTACACCAGGAGCCGGAGTGGCTCTTCCAGGAGCCGCTTCACGTCCTGAAGGAAGCGCGCGCCCGTGGCGCCGTCGATCACGCGATGGTCACAGGACAGCGTCATCTTCATCCGGCGTCCGACGCGGATCTGGCCGCCGTCGGCCACGGGCTTCTCGAGGACGGAGCCCACGGCCAGGATCGCCCCCTCGGGCGGGTTGATGATGGCGGAGAACTCCTCCACGTCGAACATGCCGAGGTTCGAGATGGAGACGGTCGCGCCGGAGATCTCCTGGACCCTGAGCTTCCCGATCCGCGCGCGCTCGGCGAGGTCGCGCGACTCCGCGGCGATCTGGGCGAGCGGCTTCGCGTCGCAGTCGCGCAGCACCGGGGTGATGAGCCCGCCCTCGAGGGCCACCGCGATGCCGATGTGGGCGCGGTGGTGGACGCGGACGGCCTGGCCCTGAAACGAGGCGTTGACGGCCGGAAGCCGGCGCAGCGCCAGCGCGCAGGCCCTGATCACCAGGTCGGTCACGGAGACCTTGGGGCCGCCCTCGAGGGCGTTGAGCTCCGTGCGGAGCTCCCAGGCGCGGTCCATGGCCACATCCGAGGTCACGTAGAAGTGCGGCACCGGGGCCTTGGAGAGCGGCATGCGCTTGGCGATGGCCGCGCGCATCGACGTGAGCGGAATGTCCTCGAACTCGACTGCCGGCCGTGGCGGCACGGCGAATGCGGGGCGCGCGGCTGCGGGTGGAGCCGGGGGCGCCAGGGGCGTGACCGGCACGGGCGGGGCCGGGGCTGCCGCAAGCACCGTCTCGACGTCGCGCCGCACGATGCGGCCGCCCGGGCCCGTCCCCTGCAACAGCCGCAGGTCGACCCCGGACTGGGCCGCGATCTTCTTCGCCAGCGGAGAGGCCTTCACTCGTCCGCCGCCCGGGGCAGCCGTCACGGCCTGGCCCACCGTCTGGATGCGCGAGGGCTCGGCGCCCATGGAGATGACCGCCGTCGTCTCGGGTGCGGACCTGTACGTCTCCCCGGCCGGGAGTGCAGGAGCGGGAGCCGGGGCCGCCGGCGCGGCAGCCGGGGTCTTCGGCAACTCGGCGGCGACGCCGCCGATATCGTCCGCCGGTTCGGCGATGACCCCGATGAGCTGGCCCACGGGAACCTGCCCACCGTCCGGCACGATGATCTTCCGGAGCACGCCCCCGCCGAACGCCTCGATCTCGACATTGGCCTTGTCGGTCTCGATCTCGGCGATGACGTCGCCTCCCTTGACGGGCTCGCCCTCCCGCTTCAACCACTTGATGACCTTGCCGCTCTCCATGGCCTCGGACAGCTTTGGCATCAGCACTTTGGTGATCATGCGTTGCAGACCTTTCGGATGGCGGCCGCGATCTTGGCCTTCGAGGGGGTCTTGAGCAGCTCCAGGTTCCGCGCATAGGGCATCGGGGCGTTCTCCCCGGTGACCCGCTCGACGGGCGCGTCCAGATCGTCGAAGGCCTGCTCCGTGATGAAGGAGAGGATCTCCGAGCCCATGCCGGCGAATCCGGCCCCGGCTTCGATCACCACCGCCCGGTGAGTTTTCCTGACGGAGCTGACGATCGTCTGGGTGTCCATGGGGCGCAGGGTGCGCGGGTCCACGATCTCCACGGACATCCCCTCCCGGGCGAGCTCCTCGGCGACCTCCATGGCGCGGTACATCATGCCCATGTAGGCGACGACCGTCACGTCCGTCCCCTCTCGCCTCACGATGGCCTGACCCAGCGGGATTGTGAAGTCCGGATCGTCCGGCACCTCGCCCTTGACCGCGTAG
>JACOVB010000364.1 GCA_016177555.1 Candidatus Rokuibacteriota bacterium | reverse complement strand
TCTTCGGCCTGCATCCGGCCATGGAGCCCCTCAAGGCGCTCTGGGATGCCCGGCGGCTTGCGGTCGTGCATGCCTGCGGCTCTCCCGATACCACGCGCTCTCACTTCGACGCCCAGGACTACATGGAGTCGGGCACCCCGGGCATCAAGAGCACCGGCGACGGCTGGCTCGCGCGCGGCCTCCAGGCCCTGCCGTCGCGGGGCGCCTCGCCCTTCCGCGCGGTGGCCATTAGGAGAGAGCCTCCTGTAGACTGTCGCGCATGTGGTTTCTCCTGGCGCTGGTCGCAGCGCTCTGCCAGGTGCTGCGCAACACGGTGATGAAGCGCCTGGGCCACAGCCTCGACGAGTACATCAATGTGTGGGGCCGCTTCACCTTCCTGCTGCCCTTCGCCGCGCTGTTCGTCTTCATGAAGGGCGTGCCCGTGATCAAGCCGGGCTTCGCGCTCGCGTGCGTGGCCTTCGGCGCCTCGCAGACCATCTCCACGCTGGCGCTGTCCAAGGCGCTCAAGCTGGCGGAGATCTCCATGGTCACCGCGCTCTGGAAGGTGAGCCTGCTGGTGCTGCTGGGGCTCGGCTACGTCACCCTCAAGGAGGCGCCGACCCTGCTCGGCATCGCCGGCGTGCTGCTCAGCATGTCGGGCGTCTACCTGCTCAACGTGAGCCGCGCGCACCTCTCGCCGTGGGCGCCGCTCGTCGTGCTTGTCACGGACCGCGGGCTGCGCTACACGCTCCTGGCGGCGCTGTTCTTCGCCCCGTCGGTGGTCACCATCAAGTGGGCGATGCTGCTGTCCGACCCCTACATGGGCACGCTCGGCGGCTACATCGCGGCGAGCCTCATGGTGACGCCGCTCGTGCTCGTGACCTCGCGGCGGCACTTCGCCCAGGTGCCGCGCCACTGGAAGGCCTTCTTCGGGCTCGGCCTCTTCGCCGCCCTCACCACCGTGACCCAGGGCACGGCCTATCTCCTGACGCTCTCCTCCTACGTGGAGGCGGTCAAGCAGGTGGAGATCCTCTTCGCCATGGTCATCGGCGTGCTGGCCTTCGGCGAGCGCCAGCGCGTCAGGGAGATCGCCCCGGGCGCCCTCGTCATGCTGGCCGGCATGGTCCTGCTCTCCCTCGCCGCCTGACGGGTGGGGCGGCCGGCCGCGCTGGTTGACAGCGGGGGCCCTGCCTCGTAGCGTAGACGGCACCGGAGCGGGTGCTCCACCCGCGAGGGGGCCCAGATGAGAAGAGCCTTCACCGCGCTGCTGGGGCTGCTCGCCCTCGCCCTTGGCTCGATCCCCGCCTCTGCCCAGAAGGAGCGCGCCGAGCGCCCCACCTACGCCGTAGGGGACAAGTGGCTCCGGACCGACGGAGCCTTCGACCTCATCCGGATCGAGGGTGATGTCTACGTATTCGCCGCGGACCGCGGGCGCGAGGTGCACCTCAGCCGGGACTTGGCGCTGACGAAGGTCGTCAGCCGCGGCAGCGTCGACTTCGAGATCGACCCGGCTCCGAAGATCTCGTGGCCCCTCGAGGTGGGCAAGGAAGGCTACGCCTCGGCGCTGCTGCGCACAGGACGCAATCCGGCAGGTGCCCAGGTCCGGGTGTTCTGGCGGGTGGAGGCCTAAGAGCACCTCTCCACTCCCGCGGGCCGCATCAGGGCATTCAGGATCTTGATGTCGCTGGCCGTCGGCAGCTCCCGGGGGGGCCAGGCCGGCCGAGAGTGGGGGACGATCCAGAGCTGGTACGCGCCTGACGCCGGGCAGATCGTCGCGATGAGGTCGCCTCCGGGCGCTGTCCCGACCTTCCGCGTCGTCGCCTTCGACCGTCCGGCCGTGCCGGCGCCGCTGGCGGTGGCGCTGGCCGACCCGAAGGACCAGACCCGGATGGCGGCCGAGGAGGTCGTGGTCTCGGGCAAGGTAACCTCTGGCAAGGGAGTCGCACGCGTCACCGTGTCCCTCAACGGTGCCGATGTCTCGCGCCAAGAGGAGAAGGCGGCAGCCGCGAAGGAGCTGGCGCTCCGGGTCCCGGTCAAGCTGAGAGAGGGCAAGAACGTCCTCGTGGTGACCGCCGTGGAGGCTGACGGCACCACGAAGCAGGAAGCGCGGACGCTCTACTACGACAGACCGGCCTCGCCGCCGGCGGCCGCGGCTGTCCCGGCGACGCCGCCCCCCGCGGCCGCGCCAGGGCCCCCCGCCCCTGGCGCGGTGGTGTCGGTCCCGCCTTCGCCCCCTACCGGCCCGCCGCGTCCCGCGGCTCCTCCCACCGTCGCCGCGGCTCCCGCTGCGCCCGCTCCGCCGCTCCAGCTCCTCGTCTCCTCCCCGCGCGATCAGGCGCGGGTGGAGCGAGAGAGCGT
>JACOVB010000363.1 GCA_016177555.1 Candidatus Rokuibacteriota bacterium | reverse complement strand
GTGGAGAACATCATCCTCCGGCTGCTGCAGGCGGCCGACTACGACGTGGAGCGGGCGCAGCGCGGCATCGTCTACATCGACGAGATCGACAAGATCGCGCGAAAGTCGGAGAACCCCTCCATCACCCGCGACGTCTCGGGCGAAGGCGTCCAGCTGGCGCTGCTGAAGATCCTCGAGGGCACGGTGGCCATCGTGCCGGCCCAGGGCGGGCGCAAGCACGCGCACCAGGAGTAAATCCAGTTGTACACGACAAACGTGCTCTTCCTCTGCGGCGGCGCCTTCGTGGGGCTGGACAAGATCGTGGAGACGCGGGTGGGCAAGAGCGGCATGGGCTTCGGGGCCGAGGTGCGGAGCCGGGACGAGCGCCGCGTGGGCGACCTGCTGGCCCTGGTGCAGCCCGAGGACCTGCTCAAGTTCGGGATGATCCCGGAGTTCGTGGGACGCCTGCCCGTGGTCGCCACGCTGCACGACCTGGACGAGCCCGCGCTCATCCGCATCCTCCGGGAGCCGAGGAACGCCATCATCAAGCAGTACCAGAAGTACTTCGAGCTGGAGCGGGTGCGGCTCAAGTTCACCGACGACGCGGTGGCCGCCGTGGCCCGCGAAGCCATGAAGCGCGGAACGGGCGCCCGCGGCCTCCGGGCCGTGCTCGAGGAAGTGATGCTGGAAGTGATGTACGATCTGCCCTCGATCCCGGGGCTCAAGGAGTGCATCGTCACCCGGGAGGCGATCCTGAACAAGGACCGGCCCATCCTGATCTCGGAGCAGAAGGCCGAGTCTGCCTGACCCACTGGGCCCGCTTCACCGCACCCCTGCGAAAACGTCCGGAGCACAGGCTCTGCGAGTCGTGTACACTTTCACCGCCCAGCACGCGTCGGTTCATCGGGAACCCTCCTCGCTGCCGGGCCACGTCCGGAGCTTCTTCCGAGTTCTGGCCGTGCACAGTGCGGAAGCCGGGGAAGGGGTGCTTCAATGGCCGTGAAGCTGTTCGTGGGTGGGCTGTCGTTTTCCACGTCCAATGACGGGCTCCGCGCGGCGTTCGCCGCGGTGGGGTCGGTCGAGTCCGCGAGCGTGGTGACCGATCGGGACACCGGCCGCTCGCGCGGGTTCGGGTTCGTCGAGATGGCGACGGCCGAGGAGGCCAACGAGGCCGTGTCCCGGCTGAACGGGACCCAGCTCGATGGCCGCCAGATCAAGGTCGAGATCGCCAAGGGCCCGACCGGCGGTGGCGGTGGCGGGCAGCGGCGCGGCGGGGGCGGCGGCGGCTTCGGCGGCGCCGGCCACGGCGGCTGGCGCGGCGGGCGCTGAGCCGGCGACCCTCCCGGGCTCGGCCGGCCGGGGGCCCCTCCCCGGCCGGCCACGCATCAGCACTCCCTTCCACACGGCAGACAGAGGCCCTCCGCGGCGCGCCCACTCCGTGAGAGAGCAGGCCTGCCCATGAGCGCGGGGACCCTCTACGTCGTCGCGACCCCCATCGGGAACCTCGAGGACCTGACGCTCCGCGCCCTCCGTGTGCTCAAGGAAGTGGATCTCGTCGCCTGCGAGGACACGCGCCGGACGCGCGTCCTCCTGAGCCACTTCGGCATCCACGTGGCCATGACGAGCTACTTCGAGCACAACAAGCTCAGCAAGGGCGAGCGCATCCTCCGGACGCTCCGGGACGGCCGATCGGTGGCGCTCGTGACGGACGCCGGCACGCCCGGCATCTCCGATCCCGGGTTTCTCCTGGTGCGGCAGGCGCGGGAGGCCGGCATTCCCGTCGTGCCCGTGCCCGGGCCGTCGGCCGTCGTGGCGGCGCTCTCGGCGGCCGGCGTCCCCGCGGACCGCTTCGTCTTCGCCGGCTTCCTGCCCGTCAAGCCCGGGCGGCGCATCAGCTCCCTCATGGCGCTCCGCGAGCTCGAGATGACCGTGGTCTGCTACGAGTCGCCCCACCGGCTGCTCGCCTCCCTCGAGGCCGTCGCCGCCGTCTTCGGCGAGGTGCCGATGGTGCTGGCACGGGAGCTCACGAAGCAGTTCGAAGAGATCGTGGAGGGCACGCCGCGGGCGCTCTCGGAGCGCTTCGCGGGAGGCCCCATCCGCGGGGAATTCACCCTCATCATCCCGTATACTAAGAGGCCATGCGCATCCCCAGAGCCCTGACCATCGCCGGGTCCGACTCGGGCGGCGGGGCGGGCATCCAGGCCGATCTCAAGACCTTCTCCGCCTTTCGCGTCTTCGGGATGTCCGTGATCACGGCCGTCACCGCGCAGAACTCGGTGGGCGTGCAGGGCGTCGAGAATCTGCCTCCCGCCTTCGTCGCCCAGCAGCTCCGCTCCGTCCTGTCCGATTTCGGCGCCGACGCCGCCAAGTGCGGGATGCTGTCCACCGCGCCCATCATCGAGGCGGTGGCGGATGTGCTCGCGGAGCATCCGATCCGCCACCTGGTGGTGGACCCGGTCATGGTCGCCAAGTCCGGCGACCCGCTCCTCCGCCCCGACGCCCGCCAGGCGCTGATCAGCCGCATCCTGCCGCTGGCGCTGGTGGTGACGCCCAATCTCCCCGAGGCCGAGGCGCTGAGCGGCATCTCGGTGAGGGGGCGCGAGGGAATGGAGGAGGCCGCCCGGCGCATCCACGCGCTGGGGCCCCGACACGTGCTCGTCAAGGGCGGCCACCTCGAGGGCGACGCGCTGGACCTCCTCTGGGATGGGCGAGACTTCACGGAGCTTTCCGTCCCGCGCGTGGACAGCCCCAACACCCACGGCACCGGCTGCACGTTCTCGGCCGCCATCGCCGCCGGGCTCGCCCTCGGCCAGTCGCTGATCGAGGCCGTGCGCCGCGCCAAGGCCTACGTCACGCGGGCGATCCAGGAAGGCTTCCAGGCGGGCCGCGGCGTGGGGCAGCTCCGCCATTTTCTCACGGACTGGTGATGGCCGAGACCGACGACGCGAAGATGTCCTTCATGGAGCACCTGGGCGAGCTCCGCACGCGCATCGTCTGGAGCCTCGTGCCGGCGGGGATCGGGCTCCTCATCGCGTTCTACTTCACCGACCGCCTCATGAAGTTCCTCGCGCGGCCGGTGGCCGCCATGCACATGAAGCTCGTCTTCACGACGCCCACCGAGGCGTTCTGGACCTACATGAAGGTGGCAATGATCGCGGGGCTCTTCATCGCCATGCCGGTGATCCTCTGGAACGTCTGGGCCTTCGTCTCGCCGGGGCTGCACAAGCACGAGCGCAAGTACGCCGCCCCGTTCGTGATCGTCGGCTCCCTCCTCTTCCTCCTGGGCGGCGCCTTCGCGCTCCTGGTCGTCGTCCCGTTCGCGTCCACTTTCCTCGTCTCCTTCGGCCAGGACCAGGGGCTGCAGCCGATGCTCTCGGTGGCGAGCTACATGGACTTCGTCATCAAGTTCACGCTCGCCTTCGGCCTCGTCTTCGAGATGCCGGTGGTGATCACGCTGCTCTCCATGATCGGAGTCGTGACGCCGCAGTTCCTGTCGAGGAATCGCAAGTACGCCATCCTCATCAACTTCATGATCGCGGCGATCCTCACGCCGACCCCCGATGCCGTGAACCAGACGCTGATGGCCGGCCCCCTGATCGTCCTGTATGAAGTCGGGATCATCTCGGCGCGTATCTTCGGCCGGCGCGCGAAGAAGCCCGTCCCCGCACAGGAGACGGCGGAGGCGCCCGCGGCCTCCTCGGACGCCACATGACCACAGCCCTCGAGCTCGCCGCTCTCGATCTGCCGGAGCCGGTCCGGCGCGGCATCCGGGATGCCGGGTTCGTCACCGCGACGGCGATCCAGGAGGCCGCCCTTCCGCTGGCCCTCAAAGGCAAGGACGTGGCGGGCCAGTCGCAGACCGGCACCGGGAAGACCGCGGCCTTCCTGATCGCCGCCTTCACCCGCTGCCTGCGCCACCCGGCGCCGGCCCGCAGCGGGCCGACGGCGCCCCGCGTGCTGATCATCGCCCCCACCCGCGAGCTGGTGGTGCAGATCCGGGCCGACGCGCAGCTCCTCGGGGCCCACACGGGCCTGCGCATCCTGGCGGTGTACGGCGGCGTCGACTACGCCAAGCAGCGCGACGAGCTGGGCGAGGCGTGCGACGTCCTGGTGGGCACGCCGGGCCGGCTCATCGACTACCTCAAGCAGCTCGTCTGGTCTCCGGCCCGCGTGGAAGTGCTCGTCATCGACGAGGCCGACCGGCTGTTCGACATGGGCTTCATCGCCGACCTGCGCTTCATCCTGCGGAAGCTGCCCAAGCCCGAGAAGCGCCAGTCCTTCCTCTTCTCGGCGACACTGTCCTTCCGGGTGTTGGAGCTGACATGGGAGTTCATGAACAATCCCACGCAGATCACCATCACGCCCCACCAGAAGACGGCGGAGAACGCCGAGCAGGTCCTCTACCACGTGGGGCGCGAGGAGAAGTTCAGCCTGCTGCTGGGCCTCCTGCGACGGGAGGGCGGCAGCCGCATCCTCATCTTCGCCAACACGCGCGAGGAGGCCCGCCGGCTCGAGGACCGCCTCGGCCGCAACGGCTGGCAGGCCCGGGCGCTCACGGGCGACGTGGACCAGAAGAAGCGGCTCAAGCTGCTGAACGACTTCAAGGACGGGACGCTGCCCATTCTCGTGGCCACCGATGTCGCCTCGCGCGGGCTCCACATCGAGGGCGTGAGTCACGTCGTCAACTGGGACCTGCCGCAGGACGCCGAGGACTACGTCCACCGCATCGGCCGCACGGCGCGCGCGGGCGCGGCGGGCAAGGCCATCAGCCTCGCCGACGAGGCGGGAGCGCTCGAGCTCGAGCCCATCGAGAAGTTCATCGGGGAGAAGATCCGGGTCGAGTGGGCCGAGGACGAGTGGTACCTGCCCGAGATCAAGCCCACCAGCGAGGAGCGGCGCCGCTACGCGGAGGAGAAGCGCCAGCGGATGGTGGCCCGCGGCGGCCGCGTCGGCAGCGGTCCGGGGCGCCCGGGCGGATCCCGCGGCGGGCGGCCCGGCGCCTCGCCCGGCGGGCGACCCGGCGGCCCCTCGCGCGGCCCCCGCCGCGGCCGGTAACATCAACGACCAGCTAGAAGCGGCGGCGGCCGCTGAGGTGCTTCTTGCGGAGGCGGAGCGACTTCGGCGTGACCTCGAGCAGCTCGTCCTCGCGGAGCCACTCGAGGGACTGCTCGAGGCTCATCAGCCTCGGCGGCGTGAGCCGCGCGGCCTCGTCCGAGGTGGACGCGCGCATGTTGGTGAGCTTCTTTTCCTTGGTGATGTTCACGTCGAGGTCGTTGTCGCGGGAGTTCTCGCCGACGACCTGGCCTTCGTAGACCGGCTCGCCCGGCGCGAGGTGCAAGACGCCGCGCGGCTGGAGATGGTCGATGGCGTAGGCGGTGGTCCGGCCGGTGCGGTCGGACACCATGGCGCCGTTGGAGCGGTGGGGAATGTCCCCCTGCCAGGGCGCGTAGCCGTCGAAGAGGTGGTTCAGGAGTCCGGTGCCCCGCGTGTCGGTGAGGAACTCGGTGCGGTAGCCGATGAGCCCGCGCGAGGGGATGCGGTACTCGAGGCGCACGCGGCCGGTGCCGTGGTTCACCATCTTGGTCATCTGGCCCTTCCGGGGGCCGAGCTTCTGGGTGACGGCGCCGATGAACTCCTCGGGGATGTCCACCACCAGGTACTCCATGGGCTCGAGCGTCTGCCCGTGCTCCTCCCGGGTGATGATCTGGGGCTTGCCCACCTCCATCTCGAAGCCTTCGCGCCGCATGGTCTCGATGATGATGGCCAGCTGGAGCTCGCCGCGGCCGGAGACGCGGAACGTGTCCGGCGAGTCGGTCTCGTCGACGTGGATGGCCACGTTGGTCCGGCGCTCCTTCCAGAGCCGGTCGCGGAGCTGGGTCGAGGTGACGAAGCGCCCCTCGCGCCCCGCGAAGGGCGAGACGTTGGCGGAGAAGAGCATCGACACGGTGGGCTCGTCGATGTGCATCACCGGCAGGGCCAGCGGCGTCTCGGCGTCCGCGATGGTCTCCCCGATCTCGATGGCCTCGATGCCCGCCACGGCGACCAGGTCGCCGGCCCAGGCCTCGGCGACCTCCACGCGCTTCAGCCCCTCGTAGCCATAGAGCACGGTGACCTTGGACGTCTCCACGCTGCCGTCCCGGTGGACGACGGCCACCCGATCGTACTGGCGGATCCGGCCGTTGACGATCCGGCCGATGATGAGCCGGCCCACGTAATCGTCCCAGTCGAGCGAGGCGGCGCGGAGCTGGAGCCCATGGTCCTCCTCGAAGCGCGGCGGTGGGATATGGGCCAGGAGCGTGTCGAAGAGGGGGGCGAGGGTCTTGCCCTCCGCCTGCGGGTCCGTGGTGGCGGTGCCTTTCCGCGCATCCGTGTAGAGGACGGGGAAGTCCAGCTGGTCCTCGGAGGCGTCCAGGTCGATGAAGAGGTCGTACACCTCGTCGAGCACCTGCGCCGCGCGGGCGTCCTGGCGGTCGATCTTGTTGATGACGACGATCGGGGGGAGCCCGGCCTCCAGCGCCTTCTTGAGCACGAAGCGCGTCTGGGGCAGCGGTCCCTCGGCGGCGTCCACGAGGAGCAGCACACCGTCCACCAGGGTCAGCGTTCGCTCCACCTCGCCGCCGAAGTCGGCGTGGCCTGGCGTGTCCACGATGTTGATCTTCACGTCCCGGTAGTGGACGGACGTGTTCTTCGCCATGATCGTGATGCCCTTCTCGCGCTCGAGGTCGATGGAGTCCATGACCCGTTCGGCCACGTGCTCGTTGGCGCGGAAGATGCCGGACTGCCACAGCATGGCGTCCACCAGCGTGGTCTTGCCGTGGTCCACGTGGGCGATGATGGCGACGTTGCGGATGTCAGGACGCTGCGGCATGCATTCACTGTAGCATGGATTGTTTGCGCCGGGCCCCGGGGCTCGCTCACGCTCGGCGGCTCTGGCATAATGGCGCATCTCGTTCTCAAGGAGGCCCACCGATGCGGTTCCGACACCTCGCCCTCGTCATGGGTACGGCTGCGCTGCTCGCGGGCCAGGGGCTGGCGTTCCCCGCGGCCGAGGCCCAACAAGGAGGCAAGAAGGTGAAACAGTCAGCGGTCATCACCATGGAGAAGGGCGGGGAGATCAAGCTGGACTTCTATCCCGCCGACGCGCCGAAGACGGTGGCGAACTTCGTCACGCTGGCGAAGAAGGGCTTCTACGATGGGCTCACCTTCCATAGGGTGGAGCCGGGCTTCGTCGTCCAGGGCGGGGATCCCAAGGGAGACGGCACCGGCGGTCCCGGCTACATGATCAAGGCGGAGTTCAACACGCAGAAGCATCTCCGCGGCGCGCTGGCCATGGCGCGCTCCCAGAACCCGGACTCCGCCGGCAGCCAGTTCTACATCTGCCTCGCGGCGGCGCCCTTCCTCGACGGCAAGTACACCGTGTTCGGCATCGTCACCTCGGGCATGGACGCCGTGGACAAGATCAAGAAGGGCGACAAGATGAAGTCCGTGAAGATCATCGTGGCGGGGCAGTAGCCATGGCCTGGTCGCTCCTCATCCGGAACGGCACGGTGGTGGACGGCAGCGGCGCCCCGGGCGAAGGCAAAGATGTGGCGGTGGAAGGTGACCGTATCGCCGATGTCGCCCCCGGGCTCGCCGGCGCGGCGGCCCGCGTCATCGACGCCAGCGGCCTCATGGTGGCGCCCGGCTTCATCGACATCCACTCGCACTCCGACCTCTTCTATCACGCCTGCCCCTCGGCCGAGTCCAAGGTGCGCCAGGGCGTCACCACCGAGGTCGTGGGGATGTGCTCCTTCTCGCCGGCCCCGGTGGCGCCCGGGCGGGCCGAGCTGGTGCGCGCGTGGGCGGGGGGCACGGGCTCTCAGCTGCCCATCGCCTGGGAGAGCTTCGGCGAGTACCTCGACCACCTGAGGCGGCTGGGGCCCTCGGTGAACATTGTCCAGTTCGCGGGGCAGGGCGCGCTGCGACTGGCCACCGTGGGGCCCGACAACCGCCCGCCCACCCCGGCCGAGGAGGCGGCCATGGAGCGGCACCTGGC
>JACOVB010000362.1 GCA_016177555.1 Candidatus Rokuibacteriota bacterium | reverse complement strand
CCTGCCGTCAGGGGCGAGCCCCAGCGCTTCGGGATCGCGGCGCATGACCACGGCCACGAGGTTGAGCGCCACCAGGATGACGCCGCCGAAGATGATGTAGGCCCAGCGCCAGCCCACGGTGGTGACGAGCAGGTGGGCGACAGGCGGCAGCGCGAAGGTGCCGAGGCTGCCGCCGGCCGAGGCGATGCCGACGGCGAGACCGCGCCGCTCGACGAACCAGCGCACGATGGTGGCGGTGCAGGGAACATAAGCCGTGGACATGCCCAGCGCCGCCACGCCGCCGTAGAGGACGAAAGGCTGCCAGAGCGCGGTCACCTGGCTCATCGCCATGAGGCCGAGCCCGAGGAAGCCTCCGCCCAGCGCGATCACCACGCGCGGCCCCAGCCGGTCGGTGAGCCGGCCGGCGAGGACGCCGCAACCGCTATAGGTGAAGGCGTAGAGCGAGAAGGCGCCGGCCAGGCTCGCGCGGCTCCAGCCGAACTCGTCGAGGAGCGCCGCGAAGAACACGCCGAAGGCGTACTGCGCGCCGTAGGCGAGGAAGAGGACGACGAAGGCCCCTCCGACGACCACCCAGCCGTAGAACAGGGGCCGGGTCACTGGCCCGTGGAGCCGGGCGGAGGCACTGACGGAGTGGGAGCGGAGTTGGGGGCCGGGCCCGGCTCGGGGGCGCTCGACTTGCGGGTGTCCAGGATCGGGGGGACCTCGCCGCCGGCCTCTGTCGGCTCGATCCGGATGATGCCGTTGAGCCGCTCCACCGAGTCGCGGATCCGCTTCGCGGCATCGAGCATGCGGGTGAGCCACGTGATGTCCTTGGCGCCCTCTCCCGGCCGCTCGGCCATGATCTGCAGATAGCCCATGATGACGGCCAGGGGGTTGCTGATCTCATGCGAGGCGGCGCGCGCCAGGAGGGTCGCCGCGCGGAGCTCGGCGGCTTCCCGCTGGACCGTCTCGGCGGCCAGGCGCTCCCCGGCGCGCCGGAAGATCGCGATCTCGTAGTGCCGGCCAAGGTGCTCGACCATGCGGCGGGTGCTGTCCACCGGCACGATCTCTCCTGACCGGGTCTGGTAGGGGTCCGCGAAGGCGCGGCTGAAGCCGTGAGCCAGCGTCTCGGCGCGCGCCGCCTCGCGCCTGGCCCGGAGCTCCGGATCCCGGGGCCAGAAGTCGCGCACGTTCCTGCCGATCAGCTCCTCCCTGGGGTAGCCGGAGAGCGCGCAGTCCGTCCGGTTGACGTCGAGGATCGTCCCCGTGTCGGCGTCGACGATGCGGATCGCGTCCGTGGCCTCGTCGAGCCCGGCGCGGAAGCGCGCCTGGGTGGCCGCCAGGCGGTGCTGCTCGGTCACGTCGTGGAAGAGCCGCGCGACGATGCCGATGCCGACGCCCAGGGTGACCAGGTAGTCGACCCACACCCGGCTCCAGAGGGCGAGCCCTCGCGCACCCAGCAGGGAGAAGCCCAGCATGGTCACCAGGAAGGTGAGCCCGGCGAGGCTGAGGGCGTGCTGCGGTCCGGTTCTTCCGCTGCGCCGCGCCCAGGCGTGGCAGAGCGCGCCCGCCGCCGCCGTGCCGATCAGCGAGGCGACGCCCGGCCACGCCCCGCTGCCCCCCAGCCAGAGCCGGTAGGCGGCGCCCACGAGCGCCGCCACGAGGCCGGCCGGCCACCCCTCGAAGAGGGCGATGAGGGCCACCGGCACCGCCCGCGCGTCGATGAAGATCCCCGGGTCCACCTCGATGCGCGCGATCATCATGGCGACCGTGATGCCGCCGAAGGCGACGCCGTTGAGCAGCGCCCGGCGGAGGCGGCTCCCGGGATGGACCGGTGGGAACCACGAGTGCGTGTACGAGTAGAAGAGGAGCCCGGAGACGACGATGCCGATGGCCTCGATCACGTGATACGGGTTCATGCGCCGCGTCCTCCGGCGCCCCGGCCGTTGGGCCGCGGGAGGAGGTCTCTCAGGAACTTGCCGGTGTAGGAGCCGTCCGTCTGGGCCACCTGCTCCGGGTTGCCCTCGGCGATGATGGCGCCGCCGGCCTCGCCGCCCTCCGGCCCCAGGTCGATCACCCAGTCCGCGGTCTTGATGACGTCGAGGTGGTGCTCGACGACGAGCACGGTGTTGCCGGCATCGACCAGGCGGTTGAGCACCCCGAGCAGCTTCTTCACGTCGTCCAGATGCAGCCCGGTGGTGGGCTCGTCGAGGATGAAGAGGTGGTCGGCGGTACGGCGGGTGCCCAGCTCGGCGGCGATCTTGAGGCGCTGCGCCTCGCCGCCGGAGAGCGTCGTCGCGGGCTGGCCGAGCCTGAGGTAGCCGAGCCCGACCTCCTGCAGGAGCGTGAGACGCCGCGCGAGGACCGGATGCGCGGCGAAGAAGTCCACCGCCTCGTCCACGGTGAGCTCGAGCACCTGGGCGATGTCCCGGCCCTTGCAGGTGACCTGGAGCACCTCGGCGCGGTAGCGGCGACCCTCGCAGGCCGCGCAGGTCACGTACACGTCCTCGAAGAAGTACATCTCGAGCTTCTGGGCGCCCGCGCCTTCGCAGCTCTCGCAGCGACCCCCGACCACGTTGAAGGAGAAAGCGCCGGGGCCGAGCCCGAGCGTCTGCGCCCGGGGCAGCGCGGCGAACACCTTCCGGATCTCGTCGAAGGCCTTGATATAGGTCACGGGGTTGGAGCGCGGCGTGCGGCCGATGGGCTCCTGATCGATGAGGCGGATGCCCTTGAGGTACTCGAGCCCGCGCACCTCGCCGTGCTCGCCGGGCGGCTTGAAGTCCACCTTGAAGTGGCGGGCCACCGCCCGGTAGAGGGTCTCGTGCACGAGCGTGGACTTGCCGGAGCCCGAGACCCCCGTGACGCAGGTGAGCGTGTGGAGCGGGAGCCGGAGCGTCACGTTCTTCAGGTTGTGGGCGCGCGCGCCGGAGAGCGTGAGGGCGCGCCGGCCCTCGCGGCGGATCAGCGGCACCGGGATCGTCTCGCGGCCCGTGAGATAGCGCGCCGTCAGCGACCGCGGATCCTCGAGAAACATGGCCTGCGGGCCCGCGAAGACCACCGTCCCGCCGCGGTCTCCCGAGCCGGGCCCCATCTCCACCACGTAGTCGGCCGCCGTGATGAAGGAGCGATCGTGCTCGACGACGACCACCGTG
>JACOVB010000052.1 GCA_016177555.1 Candidatus Rokuibacteriota bacterium | reverse complement strand
GGGTCAATTTGCGTCGCCATACTTCGTTACTCGGTCGCCCGCGACGCTCAACGTACAGAGAGTACGCCTCGCGTCGCTGGCTCCCTCGTGCCTCGTCTGGCTCGCAACTTGACCCAGTACCCTCGCGCCGGGGCCCCGGCTATTCCCCCGGGGCCGTCTCGCGGTATAACCATGGAGGCCATGGCGAACGAACCGGCCGGCACTCTCCTCATCGAGCGCAGGATCGAGCGCGCGGAGCTCGTGCGCCTGGCCCGGCTCTTCGGCGACATGATCAAGTTCGTGGTGGACGTGGAGCGGGGAGTCATCGCCATCGGCGGTGAGCTGCACGCCGACGCGGAGCAGCTCCTCCTCGAGGCCGGCAGCCGCCAGGGGGACCTCTGGGGAGCCAACTACTACCCGGGACGGGGGCGGGACGAATGCATCGAGTTCACGTCGCTCATCAACATCCGGCCCTCGCAGGGGAACCCCGGCATGGAGGTGCAGGACCCGGCGCTGCGGAAGCGGATCCGCGCGCTGACCGGGGCACTCGTCGGCGACGGGGAGGATCTCTGAGATGGCGCAGCACGCCTCCCTGCCGCCCGAGCGGTGGGCGGGGTTCTCGCTCGATCAGCAGGTGCTCATGATCGGGAACGAGATGAACCGGGCGGCGAAGCTCGGGGACGCGCGCGACCGGGGACGCCTGCGGAGCGCCTACGAGCGGGTGTTCCAGCTCGTCGACTTGACCGTCCAGGTGCAGGCGCGGAGATCCCTGCGCCGGGAGCTGCTGCGGTGGCGCGACCTGATCGCCGCTCTCTACGTGGCGCCGGAAAGCGATCCCGACGCGCACGCGGCGGCCTTCCGCTGCCTGCTTCGCTTCACACCGGAGGCGTCGAAGCAGCTCTCGGCGCTCTCGCCGCCCCCGCGGGACCGGGACGCCGGGCCCGGGTAGCCGCGCCACTGGATGCTGGACTGCGACCGCCATGGACGTCGCGCTCTTCGATTACCCTCTGCCCCCCGAGCTGATCGCCCAGGAGCCCGTCTCCCCGCGTGACGCCTCCCGGCTCCTGAGACTCGACCGCGCAAGCGGGCGCCGGGAGGACCGGCGCTTCCACGAGCTGCCGGATCTCCTGCGCCCTGGCGACTGTCTGGTGTGGAATGACAGCCGGGTGATCCCGGCCCGTCTCCTGGGCACGTTCGCCACCGACGGCCGTCCCGTGGACCTGCTGCTGCTGCGCGAGGTGGCGTCCGGTCACTGGGAGGCGATGGCGCGCCCCGGCCGCCGCTGTCGCCCCGGCGTGAGGCTCCAGCTGGCCGGAGGCGCGGCGCGCGCGGTGGTTCTCGAGCGGACGCCGCGGGGCAACCGTGTCCTCCGGATCGAGACCCCGGGCTCGGTACGGGACCTCCTCGAGCGCCACGGCCTGCCCCCGCTCCCGCCCTATATCGAGCGTCACGACTCGCCGAAGCCCGAGGACTGGCAGCGCTACCAGACCGTCTACGCGCGCGATCCGGGCTCGGTGGCGGCCCCGACGGCGGGGTTGCACTTCACGCCGGAGCTGATCGAGCGCGTGCGGGGAAGAGGCGTCGAGATCCACGCCATCACGCTCCACGTGGGGCCAGGCACCTTCAGGCCGATCCAGGGCGAGGACGTGGAGGCGCATCGGATGGAGTCCGAGCAGGTGACGATCCCTGGCGGTACCGCCGAGGCCGTCACCCGCGCGAAGGCCGAGGGCCGCCGGGTGGTGGCCGTGGGGACCACGACGACGCGCGCGCTCGAGTGGGCCGCCGATGGAACCGGCCGGTTGCGGCCGGAGACGGGCGAGGCCGACCTTTTCATCCAACCCGACTACCGCTTCCGGGTGGTGGACGGGCTCGTCACCAACTTCCACCTGCCGCGCTCCACACTCCTCGTCCTCGTGTCGGCCTTCGCGGGCCGGGAGCTGATCCTCGCCGCCTACGCCCACGCCGTGCAGGCACGCTACCGCTTCTACTCCTATGGCGACGCCATGTTCATCCAGTAGATGGCGCCGATCCGGTTCGAGCTGATCCGGACGGAGGGGGCGGCGCGTCTTGGCAGGATCCGCACCGCGCGGGGCGACGTCGAGACGCCCGCCTTCATGCCCGTGGCCACCCAGGGGAGCGTGAAGAGCCTGTCTCCCTCCGATCTCCG
>JACOVB010000358.1 GCA_016177555.1 Candidatus Rokuibacteriota bacterium | reverse complement strand
TGCCGCCCCGGCCGAGGCGACCACGAGCACGGCCGCGATCAAGAGCCGCATGACGGCCATGCTAGGGCGGGGTCGGCCGGGTGTCAACGGGCGTGGCTTGCTTGCCACCCCCCAGTTTTCTGCCGATTCGCGGCCCGGCGCCGGGCGGCCCAGAGAGGCCGGACCGAGGACGGCGGTCGCGGGCCAGATGCACTCGGTGAAAATAGCTACCCGCGGGTGGACGTGAGGCGAAGACGGTGGTGGCGCCCGCCGCATCCAAAGCGCGGCGTGCTGGACCGGTGCGGCAGCGGGATGCCTACGGAAGATACAACGGAGATCGGCTCGATACTGCGTCGAATCAAAGCGTAGGGGCGACGTGATACAGGCCGCGGCCGTCGAGGGTCCGCGCGAACAGCCGCGCGATGGTCGTGGCCAGCTCGGCGAGGAACTCCGCGCACAGCCCGCCCAGCAATAAGGCGGCGACCGTCCGCGCCGATAGGATGCGCGTCGTCCCATGGCGGGCGCGGGCGCGCCCGTCCTCCACCCGCTCCCGGGCGCGCTCGGCCACCGCGCTGAGGCCGAGGGCCACGACCAGCCCATACGCGAGGGTGAAGGCCATAAGCAAACGCTGCACACGCTCGCTGATGCGCACTTCCAGGCGCAGGCCCCGCACGCCGAGATGGGTCTTGAAATCGCGGAAGCCCTGCTCGATCTGCATGCGCCGGCGATAGAGGGCGACGACTTCGTCGGTGGGAAAGGTCGCGGCGGACCCCGGGGGGACCACCAAGTACCAGCACTCCTGGTGGCCCCGCTCGTAGTAGATGACGAGGTCCACTTCGAGGGGGTGGTCGCCACGATATTCAATGCGTTCTAAGTGGCGGGGCTTGCCGTGCGGAGCGCGGAAGCGGCCGAGCGCTCGCCGCTTCCGCCGCCCGCGTTTGCCGCATTGGATGATCACGTCGCGGCGGGCGCGGAAGATGAAGCGCGTGCGGGGATGGGCCAGGAGGTCTTTCATGAGGCTCACCCGGGCATAGCCGCGGTCGAGGATGAAGCACAGGGTCAGCAGTGGGGGCGCCGCCTCGAGCAGGCGTAAGAAGAAGGTCCGTTCCAGGAAGTTCTGGCTCTTATCCCGCTCGGGCTTCGTCTGAATCCCTTCGTAGGTGAACGTCATGAGCGCCAACGGCAGGATGCGCCCGGCCAAGGGGAGGCCGGCCACCAGGAGTTGGACGGCCCCGAGGGCCGATTGATCCACGATGACGGGCACCACGGTGGGGGCGGTGGTCACGCCGAGGAAGACGGCGAACAAGCCGTCGGTGAGGCCCTGGGGATCGAAGAGCCGATTATCCAGGAAGCGGTTGAGCCGCTTATAGCGCTGCTTGAAGCTCGTGGGCGGCGGCAGGGCCCGGGCCACGGCGGCGAGCGTGAGGTGGCCCTGGCCGGAGCGGAGCGCGGCGGTGAGGGTCACGAAGGCGTCGACGAGGAGGGTGAGATTCTTGCGGACGGGACGATGCAGGGAGGTGAAGAAACCATCGATGAGGGCGCGGATGCGATCGGCGCCGAGGCGGGCGCCCGGCAGTGCGGCGGCCGCCGGAGGCGGCGGCGCCTCCGAGGGGCGGCGGCCGCGCGGCGCTACTCGCGCCGGCGACGCGGAGCCGCCCCGGCGTCGAGCCACCGCCGCCGCAGGAGTTGGCGATTGATCGCGGACACCTTTTCGAGTCCATCCCACCAGCGAGCGTAATTACGCAGCCAGCGCCGGACGGCGGGCACGAGAGGCAGGGGGACGGTGAGTTGTTCGGTGCGGCCGCCGGCGAAGCTGACGGTCAAGTAGAACACCCGGTGGCCGGTGCTGCGGGCGCAGTGGCAGGTGGGCTTGCCGCAGCGGAGGTACCGCTCGACCAAGGACCCCCGGACGACTTCGGTCAGCGGCGGCAAGGTCTCAACGATCGAGAGGCGACGACGAACCAGGCGATCACGGGGTCGCATGTCTTACGTCTATACGAACGTAAGGCATTGGTCAAGTTTTTTCGTGAGTAGGGTAACGCGCTCGATTAGGGGTGCTGCCCTAGCTGTGGCTGCTTTGCTGCTTCACCGGTCTGTGAAGTCCCGCGGCGAGGGGCCCGGCGGGCTGGGGCGGCCGGGCTCGGTACCCGGTCAGAAACTGGGGGGTGGCAAGGCGTGGCTTGAACCTGGCGGATCGCCCCGGTATGGTAGCGCCATGAGACATCTCACGATCATCGCCACGTCGCTCTGGCTGGGCGCGATGGGTTTCTTCGCCTTCGTCGCGGCCCCGGTGGCCTTCGGGGTGCTGGGGCGCGCGTCGGCGGGACGCCACATCGCGGCCGAGATGCCCCGCTAGCACTGGATTGGCCGGGCCCTGGGGATCCTCGCGCTCAGCGGGATCATCGGCCGCTGGGGGCGGGGAGGCGGGGGCCGCCTCGATCGGCTCCCCCTCCTCCTGGTCGGCCTGAGGCTCGCCCTCACGGCCTACTCGCTCTTTGTGCTCCTGCCTCAGGTCGACGCCCTGCGTCTGGCGCTGCCGCCCGGCCGATCGGCCGAGGCCCTGGCCGTCTCGCCCGACGCGGCACGCTTCGCGCGGCTGCACATGGTGTCCACCGGGCTGGGTCTGGCGG
>JACOVB010000357.1 GCA_016177555.1 Candidatus Rokuibacteriota bacterium | reverse complement strand
GTGCGCAAGCTCGAGCACCATGACATCTCGGCCATGCCGGTGGTGGCCGGCAGCGTGGTGCGGGGGATGGTCACCGCCGATCTCCTGGCCCGGCGCTCGCTCTTCCGGCTGCTGCAGTCGCAGCCGGAGTGAGCGCCACCCGGGCCCGGGCGTCATGAGGGCGTCCGGCTCATCGGCCCGTGCGCCGAGGGGACGGCTTCGACCGGCGTCGACGTCCGACCCGTGTGCGACGCACTTCTCGCAGGAACTCGGCGAAGCCCGCAGTGAATCCCTCGGCGATGCTCCAGCGGCGCACGGTCGCCAGGCGGACCGGACTGCGCAGCGCAATGGCCACGGCGACGTCGAGGCTGCTCCGGTCGTTCCAGTGGTAGAACGCCGCCAGGCGGTCCCGGCACGAATCGGTGGCCGACAGGATCAGGGCGCGCCCATGCCGGCCCCGCCGCTCGACGGGCGCGATCCGGTAGTCGCTGCCGATCGCCAGAGGCCCTCGGGGGAACTCCACGTAGAACACGACGCGCGGGTGCACGTAGCGGTCGCCCTTGCGGGCGAACCCGACGCTCGCCATCGCGGTATCGAGCCGGGCCTGGGTGGTCGCGCCCACCAGGATGAAATCCATGTCTCTCGACTGGTAGGCTCCCCGGGTGTGGAGGCTCGCGCAGGCCCCCCCGGTGAGGACCGCCGGGATGCCGTGCCGCCTCAGGGCGCCCCCGACCGTCAG
This sequence comes from Candidatus Rokuibacteriota bacterium, assembly GCA_016177555.1. The sequence continues at coordinate 2,893 of JACOVB010000357.1, read as the reverse complement.
GGCGACGGCACCGAGCGAGGAGCGCGTGGTGAGGATCACAAGGGCTTGCCCGTGCGGCGGGGCCGCCGCCGGAGGGCCGCGACCCGAGCGCGCAGGTCGGCCTCGGGCTCGGCCAGCCGCTCGAGAAAGCGCTGAAGCGCGTCGAAGGCGAAGTAACGGGGCTCGATCCGGAACACGCGGGTCCGGCCCAGCGAGCGGGCCGCCACCAGCCCATCCCGCTCGAGGCTCGCCAGGGCCTTCTGGACCCCCGACAGCGGCGCCTCGAGCAGGCGAGCCAGCTCCCGCGGATAGCTCTCGCCGAGCAGGCGGAGGGCCAGGAGCGCTCGCGTGCGCGTCCGGCCGCCGAATGGGCTCGAGGATACTTTGACCTCCATTGGATCTCATATGACCACGTTATGATATCAGTGTCAACGCGGTGGCTCACGGATTCGCGGCCCCGAACCCGCGCTCGCCGTGCTAGGCTTGTCGGCAGGCGTCGCTGAGTGGTCGAGGGAGCGGACGGATCGACGGAATCGGAGGCCTGGACCCATGACCGGTGAGGACATCTACGGCAGTCCCGAGCACCAGCAGCTCCGCGCGGTGGTGCGCAAGTTCGTCCAGGCTGAGCTCGTCCCCCGCGCTCGCGAGTTCGACGAGATGGGCCGCCCCGACAAGGCGATCTTCCGGCGGCTCGGCGAGCTGGGCCTGCTCGGCATCCGCTACGAGCCGAAGTACGGCGGGCAGGGGCTCGACTACTCCTACCACGCGGTGTTCCTCGAGGAGCTCGCCGGCTGCGACAACTCGGGCGTGGCGATGGGCATCAGCGTGCAGACGGACATGGCCACGCCCGCGCTCCACCGATTCGGCAGCGAGGCGCTGAAGGAACAGTACCTCGTGCCGGCCATCCGCGGCGAGCACGTGGCGGCCATCGCCGTCACGGAGCCGGGCGCGGGCTCCGACGTGGCGGGCATCAAGACGCGGGCCGTGCGGGATGGTGACGCCTGGGTGATCAACGGCTCCAAGATGTTCATCACCAACACCGCCAACGCGGACTGGCTCTGCCTGCTCGCCGTGACCGACCCGGGTGCCGGCTATGGCGGCTACACGCAGATCGTCGTGCCCACCGACACGCCGGGCTTCACGTACCGGCTGCTCGACAAGATCGGCAACCGCGGCTCGGACACCGGGCTCCTCTTCTTCGACGACGTGCGGGTCCCCGTGGCGAACACCATCGGCCACCCCAATCGCGGCTTCCAGCAGCAGATGGCGCAGTTCCAGGACGAGCGGATGGTGCCGGTGGTGACCTCGCCGGTGTCGGCCCGCCACCTCTGGGAGCTCACGCTCGCCCATGCCCAGCAGCGGGTGGCCTTCGGCAAGCCCCTCGCCACGATGCAGGTGAACCGATTCAAGTTCGTCGAGATGATGATCCAGATCACGGCGGCGCAGGAGATGGCCCACCGCTGCATCCGCAAGATGGTGCGGGGGGAGGACGTCACCCTGGATGTATCCATGGCCAAGGTCTTCTGCGCCAACATGAAGCAGTACGTGGCCACGACCTGTGTGCAGCTCTTCGGGGGCAGCGGCTACATCTGGGAGAACCCCGCCGCGCGCGCGTTCGTCGACTCGCGCCTCGGCACCATCGGCGGCGGCGCCGACGAGGTGATGAAGGAGGTCGTGGCCAAGCTGCTCCAGATCTGAGCCGGGCTGGGCGCAACCCCGGTCTCGCGGGGCGCGGCCGCCACGGCTGTTGCGCCCCGTGCTACACTGGCGCCCAGGTGCCGCCACCTTCGATGCGAACCCCGTACCAGCCCCGGAACGTCCGCAATATCCTTTGCGTCTTCGCGCGCTACACGCCCTCGTTCGGCACGTTCCACCACGCCTACACGCTGCTGGGCAGCGTCCGCGCGTTCATGCCGCCGCAGGGCCTTCTCGTCGTGGCCGCGTACCTGCCCGAGGCCTGGAGCGTACGCTTCGTGGACGAGAATGCGCGCCCGGCCACCGAGGACGACTTCCGCTGGGCGGACGCGGTGTTCGTCTCGGGGATGCACGTGCAGCGCCCCCATATCGAGGGCATCATCCGGCGCGCGCATGCCGGCGGGCGGCTCGTGGCGCTGGGCGGGCCCTCGGTGTCGGCCTGCCCGGAGATGTACCCCGATGCGGACGTCCTGCACGTGGGAGAGCTCGGGGACGCGACCGACCGGCTGATCGAGCTGGTGGACGCCGGCGGCGGGCGCCCGGCCGAGCCGGTCGTGCTGACGACGCGGGAGCGCCTGCCGCTGGCCGCCTTCCCGGTGCCCGCATACCACCTCGTCTCGATCCCGGAGTACTTCCTGGGCAGCATCCAGTTCTCGAGCGGCTGTCCCTACACCTGCGAATTCTGCGACATCCCGGCGCTCTACGGGCGGAACCCGAGGCTGAAGACGCCCGCCCAGGTGCTCGGCGAGCTGGATCGCCTCCGCGCGGGCGGCGCGCAGTCGGTGTACTTCGTGGACGACAACTTCATCGCCAACCAGAAGGCGGCGCTCGCGCTGCTGCCCCACCTCGTGGACTGGCAGCGCCGCCATCGCTACCCGCTGCGCCTGGCCTGCGAGGCGACGCTGAACATCGCCACGAACGGCGCCATCCTCGCCCTCATGCGCGAGGCCGGCTTCGTCACCGTGTTCTGCGGGATCGAGACGCCCGAACCCGAGGCCCTCCGTGCCATGTCGAAGCAGCAGAACCTCCGCCTGCCGATCGTGGAGGCGGTGGAGCGGATCAACGCGTACGGGATGGAGGTCGTGTCCGGCATCATCATCGGGCTCGACACCGACTCTCCCGCGACCGCCGACCGGATCCTCGACTTCGTCCGCGCGTCGCAGATCCCCATCCTCACCATCAACATCCTCTATGCCCTGCCGAAGACGCCACTGTGGGC
>JACOVB010000356.1 GCA_016177555.1 Candidatus Rokuibacteriota bacterium | reverse complement strand
GAAGGCGACTGGACGGGCGGCTTCTGGATCGGCCAGCTGTGGCTGGCCGCCGCGGCGACGGGCGATGCGCGGTACCGGTCGTGGGCGGCGCCCTTCGCCGAGCGCCTGCGCGCGCGCATCGACGCGCAGACGGTGTTCAAATCGTTTCCCGCGTATTACGGCGCCACCCTCGGCGCCATCCTGCACGACGCCCCGGGGCCGCGTGAGATCGCGCTCGCCACCGCGCGCAGCCTGACGCGCCTCTACGCGCCCGCGCTGCGGCTGGTGCCGCTCGGCCCCCAGGCCGAGGAGGGCGCGCACATCGGCTCCACCGAGACGAGCATCGACAGCCTGCAGGCGGCGCCCTTTCTGCTCTGGGCGGCGGGCGTCACGGGCGAGCCGGCGCTCCGCGAGGTGGCGACCAACCACGCGGAGACGATCATCCACCTGCACCTGCGGCCCGACGGCTCCTTCATCCAGTCCAGCTCGCTGGACGGCGCCACGGGCCGGCTCGTCCGGCACTACACGCACAAGGGGGTCAGCGACACGAGCACGTGGGGCCGCGCGCAGGCGTGGGGCACGCTCTTCTCGACGCAGAGCTACCTGGCCGACCGCAACCGCGAGGCGTGGATCGCGGCCGCCGTGCGCGGCGCCGACTGGTGGCTCGCGCACGCGCCCGCCGACCGCGTCGCCTTCTGGGACTTCGACGACCCGGCCATCCCGAACACGGAGCGCGACACCGCCGCCACCGCCATCGCGACGGCGGCGCTTCTCAAGCTGAGCCGGGTGGCGCCGGCCGAGGCGGGGCGCGGGCGCTATCGCGAGGCGGCGGAGGCGACGGCGCGCGCGCTCGTCGAGCGGTATCTCACGCCGACGCATGCGGGCGACCGGCGCGTGCCGGGCATGCTCACGGAGGCGTGCTTCAACAAGCGGCCGGACGCGCGCGCCCAGGACCGCGCGAACCGCTGCGAGTTCATCGTGGGCAGCTACTACCTCTTCGAGAGCCTGCTCGGCCTCGCGGGCCGCATCGACCCCTTGCGCGTGTGACGGCGGTGCCCGGCGGCGACCGTCGGCGGGGCGAGCAGGCTCTGCACTCCGCCCACGCAGGGCATCATCCCGAGAGGCAGAAGCGGTGCCGGAACCCCGTGATTGCGGCCATCGGCGGGTATACCATGGGGGCCGGCCTCGAGCTGAGGGAGGGAGCGCCGTGGCGCACTCGTTCGGTCAGATCCTCGCCAACCGCGCCGTCGGCCTCGGCGCCGTCAAGGTATCCGACCTCCTCGCGCTGTCGGCGGAGGCCGAGCGCGCGGGCGTCTTCGACGCCGTCTGGGTGGGCGACAGCCTGCTCGCCAAGCCGCGGCTCGAATCGGTGACGCTCCTCTCGGCGCTGGCCGCCGCGACGTCGACCGTGCGACTCGGCGTCGGGTGCATGGCGACGTTCGTCCACCGGCACCCGGTGATGCTCGCCCATCAGTGGGCGAGCCTCGACGTGCTCTCGAACGGCCGGGCGTGGCTCGCCGCGTGCCTCGGCGGGCCGAGCGAGGCCAACGCCGCTCAGGCGGCCGAGCACGCGGTCATGGGGGTGGCCTCCGCCGAGCGGGTGGGGCGGCTCGAGGAGGGCATCGTCGTGCTCCGGAAGCTCTTCCACGAGAAGAACGTGACCCACGAGGGCCGCTTCTACCGCTTTGCCGGCGTCACGCTGGAGCCCAAGCCCCTGCAGGATCCCTGCCCGATCTGGATCGCCTCGAACCCGACCGGCCTCACGTGGAAGGGCGGTGCCTCCGCCTCCGAGGCCGTGATCGAGCGATCGTTCCGCCGGGTTGCGCGCCACGCCGACGGCTGGATGACGAACAAGGTGTCGCCGCGGGAGTTCCGCGCCCAGTTCGCGCGCATCCAGGCCATGGCGCGCGAGGAGGGGCGCGATCCGGCGAAGCTCGGGAGCGCGCTCTACCACAACCTTCACATCAACGAGGACCGCCAGCAGGCGCTCGAGGAGTCGAAGAAGTTCCTCGACACGTACTACACGGCGAACTTCAGCGCGAAGTTCGTCGAGCAGTGGACGGTGGCGGGCAGCCCCCGGCAGTGCATCGAGGGGCTCCGCGCCTACTTCGACGCGGGGCTCGGCCACATGGCTCTGCGCCTGAGCTCCTGGGACCAGGCGGGGCAGTTCACGCGCTTCCTCCACGAGGTGGCGCCGGCGTTCGGGGGGCCCTAGAACATGCTCACGGCCATCGACCATCTGATCATCGCCGTCCCCGACCTCGAGGCGGCGGTGAAGAGCTACCAGGGCCTCGGGTTCGCCGTGATGCCGGGCGGCCGCCACACGGGCATCGGCACCTACAACGCGCTGATCGCGTTCCAGGACACCGCCTACCTCGAGCTCATCGCCTTCTACGAGCCGCGGCCCGATCACCGGTGGTGGGCGCCGCTCCAGCAGGGCGGCGGGCTCGTGGACTTCTGCCTGCAGACCGACGACCTCGCGGGCGACGCCGCCGCGCTCCGGCGCGCGGGGATCGACATGGGCGAGCCGGAGCACCGGGACCGCAAGCGCCCCGACGGGTTCGAGGTGCGGTGGACCTTCGCCCTCGCGCGCGGGGCCCACCGGGGCGTCGCGCCGTTCGTCATCACGGATCGGACGCCGCGCGACGAGCGCGTGCCGCGCGAGCGTCGCCACCCGAACGGCGTGACGGGCATCGGCACGGTCGTCGCCGCCGTGGACGACGTCGCCCGGGTGCGCGGCTGGTACAGCGCGGTGCTCGGGCAGCCCGGCGAGGACATCCGGCGGCCGGATCTCGACGCCGCGGGCGTCCGCTTCGTGATCGGGCCGCACGCGTTCGAGTTCCTGGCGCCGGCCGGGCCGGGGGGGCCGCTCGCGGCCTGGCTCCGGACGCGCGGCGCCTCGCCCTACGCGGCCACGCTCACGACGAGCGGCGGGCCCGTGGGACCATTGGACGAAGCCAACACCTTCGGCGCGCGGCTCTCGCTCCGCGCCTGACGGACCCGGAAAGGAGCGGCGAATGAAGCGCATCGCGTGTCTCGCTGTCATGTTCGCGCTGCTGATCCCGCCGGCAACGACCGTGGCCCAGCAGCCCGTGACGCTCGCCTTCTCGACGCTCGACACCGGCAGCGCCTGGTACGTGTACGGCGCGACGATGGCCGAGATGCTCAGGAAGACGCTGCCCGCCGGCTCGAACATCGACGTGAAGCCGCGGGCCGGCGGCGTCGGCAACCCGCGCCTGGTGGCCAAGAACGAGACGCCGCTCGGCTTGAGCTTCACCGTGACCAACCGGTGGGCCTACGAGGGCAAGGAGGCCTACGACACGAAGCTCGACACCCTGCGCGCCCTCGTCGGCGGGCTGGACACCTACTACCTCGTGGCGGTCGTCCCGAAGAAGGTCGGCATCGCCACCGTGAAGGACATCAAGGACAAGAAGCTCGCGGTCAAGGGCACGACGCAGCCGGTGGGCTCGCTCGGCGAGTTCGCCGCGCGGCAGCTCATGCGCTCCGCGGGCATGAGCTACGCGGACGTCAAGGCCTGGGGCGGCTCGATGCAGCACGCCGGCTTCAACATCATCGTGGACGCCTACAAGGACGGGCGCGCCGACAT
>JACOVB010000359.1 GCA_016177555.1 Candidatus Rokuibacteriota bacterium | reverse complement strand
TCGCGGAGCACCGCCAGAGCCTTGAGCCGCGCCCGCGCCTTGACGAGGTAGCTCGCGGCCAGCTCGCGGCTGGTCACAGGGTGAAGACCTCGCCGGGCTTGAGGTCCGGCTTGAGTTCCCAGTACCAGCCCCCCTGCCAGGGAACGCGCCGCGCGCCGAGCTCCGCCAGGCGGCGGCGCAGCCGCTCCAGGTATCCCGCCAGAAAGCCGTCGGGATCGTGGAGGATCCGGGCGTCCTCGACCATGTCGAGAAAGAGCGGGCTCCCGGCCTCGACCTCCTCGGGCGTCTTGAAGATGGGCGACAACGCCGGCAGCAGTCCCGGCCACCCTTCGACACGCAGGACCGCATGCAGCGGGGCCTCGACCGGCTCGAACTCCTCCACCCGGCGCATGCGCCCGTCTGGGAGGTCGCGCGCCACGATGAGCAGGTCGACGTCTGAGTCCTCCCGAGGGGTCCCGCGCCCCACCGAGCCGTACACGGCGCAACCGACGAGACGAGACCCGTAGAGCGCCTGCAGCTCCCCCAGCAGCCGCCGCAGCAGATCCTCGTAGCGTTCGAGCAGTCCCATGGGGCGCGTCCTCGGAACGATTGTATCCCAGTCGCGCGGAGCTTCAGCCGCGATCCCGGCCCCTCACCGCCCGCCGGACCCGGCCCAGGTCACCGCCTGAGCTACAGACCGGCCTTGGTGAGATGGGCCTCGATGGCTTGCACATAGCGCGGGTAGACCTCCAGGGCCGTCCGGATGGCTCTCAGCACCTTGGCGTCGTCGAGAACCTCGTACTCGTGAACCAGCCGGTTCCTGAGCCCGGCTGATGGAGCCAGCGAATCGGCGAGACCGACGCCGACGATCCCCATCTGCCCGATCCTCACGAACCCACCGTAGTAGTCCTCTGGAATTTCGCCCCCGCCCTCGGCGATCAGGTGGGCGTTGATGTCGAGGGCGGCCTCGATGGCCTCCTGCAGGATCCGCTCCGCGGCCTTGCGCTCGTAGAAGCGGGCGCGGTACTCCACGAGGCTCAGGTCAGCGATTGGACGCAGGCCGTCGAGAGACGCGATGATGTGCCCGAGCTTTCGCCGGATCACGGCCGCGTCCACCGGACTCACGCCAGTCCCGCCCGCTCGAGAAACACCTGGATGGCCCGCCGCTGGGAGCGGCGGAGCTTCTCGGTGTCGCAGTAGCGGCGCGAAGCCAGCGACTGGAACTCCCGGAAGGCTCCGGGGCGCCGTTCGAAGAGGAGCTTGCCCGTCCGGGCCACCTCGAAGGCCAGCAGGGGCCCGGCGCGGCGAAGATCCACCAGGTCCAAACGGTCGGTCGCAAGCCGGGGGGCGATTGCGAGGTAAAGCGCGTCGACGTCGGCCGCGCCCTCGCATCTGACGGCGAGATCGACGTCGCTACCGGCTCCGGCCCGACCCTTGGCCGCCGATCCGAAGAGGACGAGGAGCTCGAGCGCGGGGATGTCTGCCGGAAGGTCCGCGAGGCGCTGAGTGACCTGCTCGGCGCTGACCGCGCATGTCATGCAGCCACTGTATCGGAGGCCCCTCAGCGAGTCAACGAAAGCGCGGTGAAAGGTGGCGCGGCTTCCCGGGCGCTGGCCCGGAGCGCTCCGATCGTTTATCCTCGGCAAGAGCCCAGCACGATGATCGCCGCCGCCGACCTCGCCTACCGCATCCTCTACCGCGGCCTTCTCTCCCGTCTTCCGGAGCGCGTAGCGATCCCGCTCGGCCAGTGGGGACTGAGGCTCATCCCCCTCGATCTCCTGCCGATCTTCCGGCATGGAGACCCGCGGCTCGCCGTGACGCTCGGAGGCGTCCGGCTGCCGAACCCGCTGATCCTCTCGTCGATGTATTACGACACGACGATCCTGCGCCGGGCCATGGGGCTCGGCTTCGGCGCGGTGACGACCAAGAGCATCACGGCCCGGCCGCGTCCCGGCCACCCGCAGCCCAACCTGGTGCGCATCGAGACGGCCGAGGGCCCCGGCCTGCTCAATTGCAACGGCTTCCAGAACCCCGGCCTCGAGGCCTACCGCCGCGCGCTGGCCCACCTGCCCCACCGCGTGCCGCTCATCGTGGCCGCGGCGGGCGAGTCCATCGAGGAGTATGTCGAGGTGGTGAGCGGACTGGCGCCCCTCGGCGATCTCGTGGAGATCAACATCTCCTCGCCCAACACGCGCCTCGTCTACGCCTGGTCGCGCAAACCGTCGGAGCTGGCGCGGCTCTTCCATGCCGTCCGGGCCGCCACCCCGAAGCCGATCATCGCGAAAGTCTCGCCGGACTACCGTGACGCAAACGAAGAGCAGATCATTCCCGCGGCGCTGGATGCGGGCATCGGCATCGTGAACTGCGGCAACACGCGTCGCGTGGAGGCGCCGCGACTCTCGCAGAAGGCCGGCGGGCTCTCCGGCCCCGCGCTCTTTCCGGCGATGCTCGAGAACGTGCGCCGGCTGCGCGCGCGCTTCGGCGCCAGGCTCGAGATCATCGCGACGGGCGGTATCGACACGCCGGAGAAGGTCCGCCTGGCGCTCGAGGCGGGGGCCACGGCCTGCGGGTACTTCACGGGATTCATCACCCGGGGGCCGCTTCTGGCCCGCCGCATCCTCGACGAGCTCCTCGATGTCAGGGAATAGCCCACAGGTTATCCACTTATCCACAGCCGTCCACAGGCGTCGAAATCTGACGGCCTGACGCGCCTTCGCGGGCGCGTCCCAAGAATGTGACGGCCTGGCCGTCCACCGCGTGGAGGCCATCCACAGGCGCCAGCATTGACGAGGGGCGAGCGCATCCGATGCGCGCAAGCGTGCGCCTGGGGCGGCGAAACGAAGCCTTGACAGGGTCAGCGCGGGTTCATAGCTTTGTTGCGCTGCACGCGTCATCATCGTTCGCAGGATGTCCTGACCACCGCCATGAGGGGACTCGAAGGATGGAAGCCAGCCGGAAGCCGCTCGCGAAGATCGAGGGCAAGAAACGGATGCGGCTCAGTGGGCTCACCGTCGCCTGGCGCGGGACGCCGAGCCTCGACGACTGGGTCGCCTACATCGTCAACGGCACGAAGTCGAAGAAGCTGATCCTCGCCGACCACGCATCCGAGCGGAAGGTGAAGACCCTGCTCGCCCGGATCCAGACCCTGTCGAAGCGGGAAGTGGAGCGGCTAGCCAAGGGCTAGAGGCCTGACCGTCGCGACCGAGGCGGGATCCTCGGCCCAGATGGCTGGGTCGGCGTCCACGAAGAGCTCCACCATGTTCCCGTCGGGGTCCTCGGTGTAGATCGACTGGCTCACCCGGTGGTCGCTGAGAGCCCGGATGGGCACGCCGTTGGCCTCCAGCAGGGCCTTGGCCTCGCGCAGTTCCTCCAGCGAGTCGCCGATCTTGAACGCCACGTGGTAGAGCCCCACCGCGGTTCGAGCCGGAGCCGGCGCGTCCGGTCCCACCGCCAGCACGGCCAGATCATGGTGGTTCACGCCGGCCGAGAAGAAGACCATCTGGTCCCGGAGACGTCCCACCTCCTTGAGCCCGAGCACCCCCGAGTAGAACCGGACGGATCGCTCCAGATCGCGCACCTTCAGCACCACATGCCCCACGCCCTGGATCTTCATCGTGGGCTCAAGCGACCAGCGGGAGAACACCGACCCGGAGCACGTAGGACGGGGCGTACGGGAACCGGGCGCGGAACTGACGAAGCGCCTCTGCCCGGGTGTCGGCCAGGAGATGTTCTCCGGTGTCGACGTTGATGATCAGGAACTTCCCCCAGGCTGTTCGCTCTAGCTCATCCTTCAGCGCTCCCTGATAGACTCCACGGTAGGTTTCTTCAGCACGCTCGATCAGCTCGTGGGGGCTCACCGTCTCGTCCTCCTTATCAAGCGTCTTCGTTCACAGCGCACCCCGCTCCGCGAGGCTCGCGAACCGGCCCCTCCCGATCACGATGTGGTCGTGGATCCGCAGATCCAGCAGCTGGCCGCATTCTACCAGCTGGCGCGTGAGCCGGATGTCCTCCCGGCTCGGCGTGGGATCGCCGCTCGGGTGATTGTGGAGCAGGATCAGCGACGCGGCCGACTCGAGGATGGCGGGCTTGAAGACCTCTCGGGGGTGGACGAGACTCGCCGACAGCGTCCCCTCGGAGACCACCACGTCCTTGACAAGCCCGTTCTGGGCATCGAGCAGGGCCACCCGGAAGACTTCCTTCTCGAGATCCTCCATGAGCGGCCCGTAGCGCGCATAGACCTGCTCGGGACTGCTGAGGACGATGCGGCCACCGCCGTTTCTGGACCGCAGCCGCCGCGTCAGCTCGAAGGCCGAGGCCAGCCGCACAGCCTTGGCGCGGCCGACGCCGCGGATGCCGGCCAGCTCCGCGACGTCCCGCCCCGCCAGTCCCGAGAGGGACCCGTACCTGACGAGCATCTCGCGGGCCAGCTCCACGGCATTCGTGCCGCGCACCCCGGCGCCGAGCTGGATGGCCACGAGCTCGGCATCGGCCAGCGCCTCGGCGCCCTTGTGGTAGAGCCGCTCCCGTGGCCGATCCTCTTCCGGCCAGTCCCCGATCCCCGCTCCGCCTGCCATGCCGTCCGGGGTATCACGCGGCTCAGCGCCCGGTCAATGTCCGAAGTCCGATACAGTGGCGGTGGGCCCCGACACCGCGGCCGTTCCAGGCCGCTATCGCTCCAGAACCGCCGCCCCGAGAGCCGCCCCCACCACGAACACGCAATACGCGAGCAGGAAGAGCCGGGCCAGACGCCTCTCCCGATCGGGGGCCGATGGAGCGCTAGTCACGAGGCGCCGATACCTTGCCCGGCCCCTCGATGACGATCTCGCGCGGCTCATCGCCGAGCCCCGAGATCCTCACGATCACGCTCTCACGCGGCAGGAGCGGCAGCAGCTTGTCCGCCCACTCGATCATGGTGACCCCGTCGCCGTGGAACATCTCCTCGATGCCGAGGTCCAGGACCTCGCTCAGGCTCTCGGTGCGGTAGGCGTCGAGGTGGTAGACCGGGAGGCGCCCCCGGTAGCAGTTCACGAGCACGAAGGTGGGGCTCGTCACCTCCGAGGTGACGCCGAGGCCGGCGGCGAGCCCCTGGAGAAAGCACGTCTTGCCCGCGCCCAGCTCGCCGATGCAGCCGACGACGGCGCCCGGCCCGAGCCGAGCCCCGAGGCGCGCACCGATCGCCCGCGTCTCCTCCGGGCTCCGGGAGACCTCCGTCTCGGCGATTCTCATCGCGAGGCGCGGGGGCGCAGCGCCTCCGGGATGGCCTCGATGATGTCCCCGGCGATGAGGCCTTCCTCCCCCCACCGGGCGCAGGCGAGGTCGCCCGCGAGCCCGTGCAGGTACACGGCTGATTGCAGCGCCGCGAGAGGCTCGAGCCCGCGGGCGAGGAAGGCGCCGGCCATCCCGGTGAGCACGTCTCCCGACCCGCCTGTTGCCATTCCCGGATTGCCCGTGGGATTGATGAAGACGCGCCCGTCGGGGGCGCCGATGACGCTCCCCGCCCCCTTGAGCACCGCCCAGACCCGATGGCGTGCACAGACGGCGCGGACGACCTCGATGCGCTCGGCCTGCACGGCGGCCACGGCACGCCCCAGCATGCGCGCCATCTCTCCGGGATGCGGGGTGAGCAGGCGCGGGCCGGGTGCGCCGTCCAGCGCGTCGAGATGCCCTGCCAGGGCAGTGAGCGCATCGGCGTCCATCACCATGGGCTTCCCGACGTCCCGGATCAGCTCCCGGATCAGCGACTGGGTCTCCGGGTCGAGGGAGAGTCCGGGGCCGAGCGCGACAGCGTCGCTGCGGGAGGCCAGCTCCAGGATCCGCGGCTTGCTCTCGAGCGACAGGCTCCGCGCGGATGTCTCGGGAAGCGGCTCCGTCATGGGCTCCATGCCGAGCGCCGCCACGATGGGCTGCTGCGAGGCAGGCGTGGCGATGGTGACAAGCCCCGCGCCGCTCCGGAGAGCCGCGCGCCCGGCAAGCGCTGCCGCCCCGGTCTTCCCCACGGAACCGGCGACGACCAGGAGATGGCCGTAGCTGCCCTTGTGCGCGTCGCGGTGGCGAGCCGTAAACTGCACCCGGATGTCCGCCTCTTCGAGGAGCCACGTCTCGATCCCGCGGCCGACCTCGGCTTCCGGGATCCCGATGGGAATGACCGTCACCGCGCCGGCCCAGGCCGCGGCCGGGTGAAGGAGGAGCGCCCGCTTGACGCCCGCGAAGGTGGCGGTGAGCGTGGCCTTGACGACCGGGCCAGCCAGCTCGCCGCGGTCGGCGTTCGAACCGGAGGGGAGATCGAGCGCCACGACGGGCTTGCGCGATTCGTTGATGGCCGCGATCACGGAGGCCGTGAGCCCGCGAGCCGGCCCGTCGAGCCCGGTTCCCAGCAGCCCGTCCACGACGACGTCAGCCTCGCGGAGCGCACCCACCACGGTTGCGGACGGGGCCGCGGTGACGACCTCCTCGACGCGCCCGCGCCAGCGGCCGAGGGCCTGAGCCGCGTCCCCGCCGACCTCAGCCCGCCGCCCGACCAGCAGGACCTTCACCCTCGCCCCGCGGGCTCTCAGATACCGAGCGACGACGAAGCCATCGCCTCCGTTGTTCCCCTTCCCGCAGAGGACCAGCACGCGCGTGCCCTTGATCGGTGCGAAGCGCGCGGCGATCAGCCGGCCGGCGCCCGCCCCGGCCGCCTCCATGAGCCGCGGGCCGGAGATGCCGAGCTCGGTGATGGCCCGGGCGTCGAGGGCGCGCATCTCGGCGGCGCTGAACACGGGCCGCACCGCTACCGCCCCGGCGGCACGAAGAGGCGCCCGGCCTGGGTCAGGAAGTCGGCCAGGAGTGCCGTGTAGGCCTCGCGATAGGTGATGCGGGCGGCTCGCGGCAGCTCGATGTGAAGCGCGCGCTCGGCCGTCTTGAGAACGCCCTGCTCCTTGGTGGCCGAGGCCGCGTAGTGGAGCCGGTCGAGCGGCTCCACGAGGACCTCGAATCTCGGCAGCCCCTCTCGACCGCGCACGTGGACGTCCCGCACCAGCTCGAGCAGCACCTTGAGCCGCCAGGCCTCGTCGCGATTCAGGCCCACCGTCGCGATCTCGATGCGCCCCGCGCTCTCCTGCCGGCCATTGCCGTGGACCTCCACGTAGAAGCGGAGCGGCCCCTGTGAGGCGGCCGCCACATGGGCCCGGTAGGCCTCGTACACCTCCTGGGCGGCGGGGGTCCGGGTCTCGAGCCGCGGCGCCTCTCCGGGGACGCTCTCGGTGGGCCGATTCACGTTGAGGCGCCGGCCCGCCGGATCCAGGTGGGAGAAACCCCGGACCACGACGGCGCCCCAGCCGGTGAGACGGGCCAGCTCGGCGCCGATCAGGTCGGTCGCGCTGTCGGAGGTGCCGTGAGGGGCCGCGATCACGAGCCCGGGACGTCCGCGCTCGATCGCGAATGTCCCCCCCGAGGGCGCGGGTCCGGGGGTCGGCGCCTTCACGGCGGGCTCGGGGATCGCCGCTCGCCCCGGGATCAGCCCGGCGCACCCCTGCAGGAGCAGAGCGAGGCTCACCACGAGCCTACCCGCGCTCCGCATCGCCATCCGGCTCCCCGCCGGCGAGCACGACCTGGGCCAGGGCATAGTCGCCGTCGTGGGTCAGCGACAGGAACGCGCGGGTCGCGCCCTTCGCGCGCGCGAGGGCCTGGGTGCGCCCCGACAGCACGAGCGTCGGCGCCTGGCCCCGCTCGCGTCTCACCTCGAGCTCCTTCCATCGCACCCCCATCCGAAGCCCTGTGCCCAGCGCCTTGAGCCCGGCCTCCTTGGCGGCGAAGCGGGCGGCCAGGTGAGGCACCGGGTCCCGCCGGCGCTGGCAGTAGGCGATCTCCTCGTCGGTGAAGACGCGGCGGAGAAATCGGTCGTCCCACCGCTCGATCACCTTGCGCATGCGCGGGATCATCGCGAGATCCACCCCGATCCCCTTGATGGATTCGGGGCTCACGGCGACCCGATCTCGCGCCGAACGATCCCCGCGAGCTCGGCGGCGATGCTGTCGATGCGCGCCTGGTCCTCCCCCTCGACCATCACCCGCAGGAGGGACTCGGTGCCCGAGTAGCGGAGCAGGATGCGGCCCGCTCCGTTCATCTCCAGCTCGAACCTCTCGGCGCGGGCGGTGAGCCCCGGGATGGCCTGCATCGGGGGCTTCTCCCGGACCGGCACATTGACCAGCACCTGCGGGAACTTGGTGAGGCAACCGGCGAGCGCCGAGAGCGACAGGCCTGTCTCCCGCATCACGGTGAGGAGCTGGAGCGCCGAGACGATCCCGTCTCCGGTCGTGGCGTGATCGAGGAAGAGAAGGTGGCCGGACTGCTCGCCGCCGACGTTCGCCCCGAGCCTCAGCATCTCCTCGAGGACGTAGCGGTCGCCGACCTGGGTCTTCGCCGTCCGGATGCCCGCCTCGCCCAGCGCCTTGTCGAGTCCGAGGTTGGCCATCACTGTCGTCACCAGCACCTGCCCCCGGAGCCGTCCCTGGGCGGCCAGGTGCCGGCCGCAGATGGCGAGCATGTAATCCCCGTCTCGGATCTCGCCACCCTCGTCCACCGAGATGAGGCGGTCGCCGTCGCCGTCGAAGGCGAGGCCCAGGTGAGCGCCCAGCGCGACGACCTTCCTCTGCAGCGCCTCGGGATGGAGGGCGCCTGCACCTCGGTTGATGTTGCGGCCATCCGGCCGCGCCCCCAGCACCGTGACGCGCGCCCCGAGCCCCCGGAAGACGAGGGGCGCCACGCGATAGGTTGCGCCATGGGCGCAGTCGAGCACGAGGCTGAGCCCGGTGAGGTTCACGGGGCAGGTCCGCGTCGCGTGACCCACGTAGTCCGCCTCGGCGCGCGCGTAGGAGACGAGCCGGCCGATGCTCGCCCCGGTCGGCTTGGGCGCGACGTCGGGCTGGCTCAGACGCGCCTCGATCTCGTCCTCCCAGGCGTCGGGGAACTTCGAGCCCTCGGAAGAGAAGATCTTGATCCCGTTGTCCTCGAAGGGATTGTGCGAGGCGGACAGCACCACCCCGCCATGGGCCTCCAGCGCCCGCGTCAGATAGGCGATGCCGGGGGTGGGCAGGACGCCCACCGAGTGGACATCGCCCCCGGCCGAGAGCGCGCCCGAGACCAGGGCCCCTTCGAGCATTGGACCGGACAGCCGCGTGTCCCTCCCGACAACCAGCCGCAGCTTCGTGACCCCGTGGTGCTCGAGGAGGGTGGCGACGAGCTGGCGGCCGAGACGGAACGCCAGCTCGGTGGTGAGGGGCTCGGCGTTGGCGACGGCCCGGATGCCATCGGTGCCGAAGAGGCGGGTCATGTCCGGCTCCCTTCTGGAACCCCGTCGAGCCGCGAGGACCCTGAGGGCCGCACCACGAGCCGCACCCGGGAGGGGCTCACGCGCAGGATCGTGATCCCCGGGGGCACCACGATGTGCTCGGGGAGGAGGCGCAGGACCACCTCGCCCGGCCGCACTCCCGCGAGGCTCACACGGGCCCTCACCTGCTCGGGGCCGAGCCGTGCCAGGAGCGCGCGCAACCCGTGGAGCTGCACGTCCACGCTCTCGGGTCGCTCGCCCACCACCTCGAGACCGGGCGGCAGGGCGTCGAGCTCGACGGGGGCCGACAGCACGACCTCGCCCTTCTCCGAGGTGGTCACGAACATCCAGAGCGCCGTGGCGAGAACCAGGGCGGCACCCTTGAGCTCCCAGTCGCGGAAGAGGGCGATCATTTTTTCAGCCACTCGCGGGCCGGCACCCACCAGCCGGCGCGACCCGGAGAGGGAGTGTTGCCGAGCGCGAACAGCTCCGCCAGGCGCTCGCGGAGCTGCTCCCGGTCCAGCGGTGTCTCCATCTGGCCGCCCACGGCGAGCGAGATGCGCCCCGTCTCCTCGGAGACCACCAGGACCGCGGCATCCGTCTCCTCCGACAGCCCGAGCGCGGCGCGGTGCCGTGTGCCCATGGCCCGCCCCAGCCGGGTATTGCGCGACAGCGGGAGGAAGCAGCCCGCCGCGGCCACCCGGGTGTGGCGGACGAAGACCGCGCCGTCGTGCAGGGGCGAGTAGGGCAGGAACAGGCTCACCAGGAGATCGGCCGACACCAGCGCGTCGAGCGGGACACCGAGCTCGGCGTAGTTCCTGAGGCCAGTCGTCCGCTCGAGCACGATGAGCGCGCCGATGCGCTTGGCGGCCAGCGAGTCGGCGGCCTTCACCACGTCATCGATGACGTGGCTCTGCTGCTCCTGGCCCGCCCGCGTGATCCCCTGGAAGAGCGGGCTCCGCCCGATCTGGGCCAAAGCCCGGCGCAGCTCGGGCTGGAAGAGCACCACCAGCGCCAGCACCCACACCGACCAGAAGTTCTCGAGGATCCAGGTGGTGCTGACGAGATCCAGCCGGCGGGCCAGGAAGGAGGCGACCATGAGGCCGCCGAGTCCGGCCAGCATCTGCAGCGCCCGGGTCCCGCGGAACATCACGAGCACGCGGTAGACGACGGCGGCCACGATGACAATGTCCACGGCATCGCGCAACCGGAAGGCCTGGAGCACGGGCCACACGGCGCTATCCCGCTTCCCTGGCCCGGTGAACGCCGAGCGCCACCTTCACGGCCTGCACCGTCTCGGCCACATCGTGGCAGCGGATCATGTGTGCCCCACCGAGCACGGCGGCGGCCGTCGCGGCCAGCGAGCCCGGGAGCCGCCGCGCGGGGTCGTTCTCGCCGGCCAGGGCACCGATGAAGGACTTCCTCGAGACGGCCAGGCAGACCGGCCGGCCCAGCTCCCGCAGGCGGCCGAGGGAGGCCAGCACGCGGCAGTCCCATTCGTACCAGGGGATGCCGCGTCGCCTGAAGAAGCCGATCCCGGGATCCACCACGATCCCGTCCGGGGACACGGCGGCCTGGACCGCGATGGCCAGGCTCTCCTCGAGCAGCGCCAGCACCGTCTCCACCGGCGGGACGTCTTCGTGACCGCCGCGCTCCGAGGCCATGAGGATGAGCCCCGCCCCGGCATCGGCCACCGCGCGAGCCACCCCGGGATCGCCGGTGAGCCCCCGCACGTCGTTGATCAGCCTGGCGCCGGCCTGGAGCGCGGCCCGGGCCGGCAGCGCCCGGCTCGTATCAGCGGACACCCGGGCGTCGAGCTTGGTGACCAGGAGGTGCACGGCGGAAGCCAGACGGTCGGCCTCCTCGGACGCCGGGATAGCGCTCTGGAGGTACGGGGCCGTGGACATGGCTCCCACGTCCAGGAAGGCGGCGCCCCCCGCCAGCATCTGCTCGGCCAGGCGGACGAGATCGTCGCCCGAACCGACCACCGAGCCCGCATAGAAGGAGTCGGGGCTCACATTGAGGGTCCCCATGACCGCCACACCCAGGCCGTCGCCCACCGGCAGGCCCGCGAGACACGCTCGGTTCATCGTGGCGTCCACGGAGACAAAAATACCATCCCCCCCCGCATCGGCGCCGCTTGAATTACCCGCCTGCTTCCGACTACGTTGAGCGCTGGCGACGACCGAGAACGTGGCAGGGCGAGCCGCAGCCGCAAGGGCGAGGCGAGCGAACCCGGAAGATGGGCGAGCGTGAGCGAGCCTTGGCGAAGCGAGGCGGCCCGGCTCAGGCGGGGGCGGGGGCTTCCTGGTACGGCCGCGCCCGCAGGATCCGGGCGATCTCCTCGCCGTCGAGCGACTCGCGCTCCAGGAGCGCGCGAGCCAGGGCGTGGAGCTTCTCGAGGTTCATCTCCAGCATGTGCCGGGCGCTCGAGGCGGAGTCCGTCACGATCCGCTTGATCTCGGCGTCGATCAGGATGGCCGTGTCCTCGCTGTAGTCCTTGGGCCGGGACATCTCGCGCCCGAGGAAGATGTGCTCCTCGCTCTTCCCGAAGGTGAGCGGTCCCATCTTCTCCGACATGCCCCACTCGCAGACCATCTTGCGCGCCATGTCGGTGGCCTTCTCGAGGTCGTCGCCGGCGCCGGTGGTCTGCTGCTGGAGGACAATCTCCTCGGCGGCGCGGCCACCCAGCAGGATCGTGATGCGGTTGACGAGGTACTCCTTGGAGTAGTTGTACTTGTCGTCGGTGGGCAGCTGCTGCGTCAAACCCAGAGCCCGACCGCGAGGAATGATCGTCACCTTGTGGAGGGGATCGGTGCCCGGCAGGAGATCCGCCACGAGCGCGTGCCCGGCCTCGTGGTAGGCGATGGTCTTCTTCTCGGACTCCGAGATGATCATGGACCGGCGCTCGACTCCCATGAGCACCTTGTCCTTGGCGTTCTCGAAGTCGATCATCTCCACCGACTTCTTGTCCTGGCGGGCTGCCAGGAGCGCGGCCTCGTTCACGAGATTGGCGAGGTCCGCGCCCGAGAAGCCGGGCGTGCCGCGGGCCAGCACCTTGAGATCCACGTTGGCCATCAGCGGAATGCGACGGGCATGGACCCTCAGGATCTCCTCGCGCCCCTTCACGTCCGGCCGGGCCACCACCACGTGACGGTCGAATCGGCCGGGCCGCAGGAGCGCCGGATCGAGCACGTCGGGTCGGTTGGTGGCGGCGATGAGGATCACGCCCTCGTTGGTCACGAAGCCGTCCATCTCCACGAGGAGCTGGTTGAGGGTCTGCTCGCGCTCGTCGTGGCCGCCGCCGAGGCCCGCGCCCCGGTGCCGCCCGACCGCGTCGATCTCGTCCATGAAGATGATG
>JACOVB010000348.1 GCA_016177555.1 Candidatus Rokuibacteriota bacterium | reverse complement strand
GTGGTCCTGGACCCGCCGCCCTTCACGCGGCGGACGGAGTCGGTGGAGGCCGCTGCCCGGGGCGACAAGGAGATCAATCTGCGCGGGCTGCGAGTGATCGAGCCGGGAGGCGTGCTCGCCACGTTCTCGTGCTCGCACCACGTGACGCCCGCGCTCTTCGAGGCGATTTGCCGGGAGGCCGCGGGCGATGCCGGCATCGCCGTCCGGGTGCTTGCCACGCTCGGGCCGAGCCTCGACCACCCCGTGCTCCTTAACGTGCCCGAGAGCCGCTACCTCAAGGGGCTCCTGCTCCAGACGCTGTAGCGCAGCGCCGGGTCACGGACTGATGAAACGCGCGAGCAGCTCCGCCTGCCAGGACGACTCGGGCCAGCCGGGCTTGCCTCGCGCGCGATGGAGCCCATCCAGATAGGCGATCACCTCGGGCGCCGAGATTCCTCGCAGCCTCAGCAGGCAGCCCAGCACAGTGCCCGTCCTCCCGGTGCCCCCCACGCAATGGACCACGACCCCCTGGTTCGCTTCGAGACGGGCGCTGGCCGCGGCAACGGCTGCCCTCACGAGACGCTCCTCGCGGGCGGGGTCCAGCGGCGACCGGTCGCCGAACAGATCCTCCAGGCGCTCCGCGTAGGCGCGTGAGAGCGGCGCAGGATCGTACCCGGGCTCGGCTTCCGAGAGACAGACGACGTGGCGGAAGCCGGCGCCGAAGAGCCCTGGCCAGGGCACTGCGCGGGGATACGCCATTCCTGCCAGCGGCGCGGGAGCCTGCAGGACCCAGTAGAGATCCTCCGGGACCCGCATGCCTGGGAGCGCCGGCATCTGCCGGGGCGTGAGAAGGGAGCCGGGTTTCAGCGGCCTGCTGCCACCCGCTCGACCCAGGCCGCGACCTGCGCCAGAGCGGCGTCGAGCTTGGAAGGATCCTTGCCGCCCGCCTGGGCGAGATCGGGGCGCCCCCCGCCGCCGCCGCCGACTTGCCTGGCCACGTCCTGGATGAGCTTGCCCGCCTGGAAGCGTCCCGTCAGGTCCCTGGAGACGGAGGCGACCAGATTGACCTTGCCGTCCGTGACGGCCCCGAGACAGATCACACCCGAGCCCAGCTTGTCGCGCAGGAGGTCCACCACCGAGCGGAGCCCTTCCGGGTCGAGACCGTCCAGGCGCGCGGCGAGCACCTGCACGCCGGCCACCTCCCGAGCCGAGGCCACCAGGTCGAGGGCGCGGCTCCGGGCCAGCCGCCCCTCGAGTTGCTGGAACTGCTTCTCGAGCTGCTTCTGCTCGTCCAGCAGCTTCTGCAGCCGGCGGGGCAGCTCGAGCGGCGGGATTCTCAGGAGCCCGGCGGCCTCGCGCAGGGCCTGCTCCTCCTGCCCCACGTGGCGGAGGGCGGCCTCCCCGGTCACGGCCTCGATGCGGCGCACGCCGGAGGCCACCGCACCTTCCGAGGTCACCTTGAACAGCCCGATCTGCCCCGTGGCGTCGAGATGCGTTCCGCCGCAGAGCTCCGTCGAGAAGTCGCCGATCCGGACCACGCGGACGCGGTCGCCGTACTTCTCGCCGAAGAGCGCCATGGCCCCGCTCCGGAGGGCCGCCTGGAGCTCCATCTCCTCGGGCATCACGGCGATATTGGCCTGCACCTGCTCGTTGACGAGGGACTCCACCTCCTCGACCTCGCGGTCCTCGAGGCCGCCGGGATGCGAGAAGTCGAAGCGTAGATGGTCGGGCGCCACGAGCGAGCCCGCCTGGCTCACGTGGGTGCCGAGGATCCGCCGCAGCGCCGCGTGGAGGAGATGGGTGCCCGTGTGGTGGAGCCTCAATCCCTGGCGCCGGCGCGGCTCGACGCTGACCGCCACGTCCTCTCCCTCGCGGAGCCTCCCCCGGGTCACCTGGACGCGATGGACGATGAGCTGGGCGCCGCGGTGGTAGGTGTCGAGGAGGTCGCCCTGACCGTCGCGGCCCACGAGTGTACCGGTGTCACCGATCTGGCCTCCCGACTCGGCATAGGCTGGCGTGCGGTCGAGGACGACCTCCACCGTCTCACCGGTCTGAGCCTCGGGGCGCCGCCGGCCCCCTGCGACCATGGCGAGGATGCGGGCGGGCGTGGCGAGCTGCGTGTAGCCGAGGAAGACGGGCTTCGGCAGGGCGGCCGAGAGCTCCTGGTACACGGCCACCGCTCCCTCCTCCCCGACCGGGACTCCCGCAACCACGAAACTCCCGCCGGCGCGCGCCCGCTCGCGCTGGGCCTCCATCTCGCGCTCGTAAGCCTCGAGGCTCTCCGGGGGCACGGACCAGCCAGCGTCCTGGAACATCTCCTGGGCGAGGTCGGTGGGGAAGCCATGCGTGTCATAGAGGGTGAACAGAAACTTGCCGTCCACCACGCGGCGCCAGTCGTCCTTCCGGGTCGCCAGGTACTCGCGGATCTTCGCCGTGCCCAGGTCGAGCGTCTCGGCGAAGCGCTCCTCCTCGAGCCGCACCGTCTCGGCCACGCGCGGGTGCTGCTCGCGGATCTCCGGGTAGGCCTCGCCGAGGGTTTCCACCACGCTCCCCGTGACGTCCCAGAGGAAAGGCTCGTGGAGCCCCAGCATCCGGCCGTGGCGCATGGCCCGGCGCATGATGCGGCGGAGGACGTAGCCGCGCCACTCGTTGGACGGCGTCACGCCATCGGTGATGAGGAAGGTGGCCGCGCGGGCGTGGTCGGCGATCACCCGCATGGAGACGTCGGCCTCCTCCGCGTCCCCATACGGCTTGCGCGCCAGCCGCTCCACGCGGGCGATGAGCGGGCGGATCAGGTCGGTCTGGAAGTTCGAGTCCTTCCCCTGGAGCACGGCCGTGAGCCGCTCGAGCCCCATGCCCGTGTCGATGGAGGGCCGAGGGAGCGGGGTCATGCGGCCCTCGGCGTCACGATTGAACTGCATGAAGACCAGGTTCCACACCTCGAGCCACCGGTCGCACTCGCAGGCCGGCCCGAGGCAGCGGCCCCCTCCGGCCTCCTCCGCGCAAGGCAGGTGCTCGCCCTGGTGGACGTGGAGTTCCGAGCAGGGCCCTCACGGCCCCGTGTCGCCCATGGCCCAGAAAGTGTCCTTCTCGCCAAGGCGCAGGATCCGGTCCTCCCCGAGCCCCGCCACGCTCTTCCAGAGCCCGAAGGCCTCGTCGTCATCGGTGTAGACGGTGGTCGTGAGCCGGTCCGCGGGCAGCCCCAGATCCTTCGTGAGGAACTCCCAGGCGTAGCCCACCGCCTCGCGCTTGAAGTAGTCGCCGAAGGAGAAATTGCCCAGCATCTCGAAGAAGGTGTGGTGCCGGGCCGTCCGGCCGACGTTCTCCAGGTCATTGTGCTTGCCCCCCGCCCGCACGCATTTCTGCGCCGTGGCCGCCCGCACGTACTCGCGCCGCTCCTCCCCGAGGAACACGGCCTTGAACTGGACCATGCCGGCATTCGTGAAGAGGAGCGTGGGATCCCGGGCGGGGACCAGCGGCGAGGAGCGCAACACGGTGTGGCCGTTCCGGCCGAAGTAGTCGAGGAAGCGCTGGCGGAGCGCGTTGCCGGTCGTCATGGACTCACCTGGGGTCCTGCTCGATCACGATCTCGTCCTCCCGATGGTAACCACACTCATGCGCGGGGCTCGTCCCCGGGCTCCTCGGCTTCGTCCGCTCGTCCCAGGAGCCGGGTCACGGCCGCCAGCGCGATGCGCGCGGGATATCCGCGCCGGAGCAGGTAGTCGCCCAGCCGCTTCGCCACGCGGTCGGGCCGGGAGCGCCGCAGCGCCGGGAGCCGCCGGCGCGCCGCCTGGAGCGCCCGCTCGGACTCGGGCACCTCGTCGAAGGCCGAGGTCACGGCGGCCGCCGCCAGCGCCGGCGCGATGCCCTTGGCGCGGAGCTCCTGGGCGAGCCTGACGCTGCCGACCCGGCGCCCGCGCGCCCGCGCCTCGGCCCACCAGTCGGCGAAGCCCGCGTCGTTCACGTAGCCCTGCGACTCGAGCTCCGCCACCACGGCGCGAGCGATGTCGGCCGGGGCGCCCCGCCGGGTGAGGCGGCTCGTGAGCTCCCGGGCGCTCCAGGCCTTGCGCGCGAGCAGATCGAAGGCCGCCACCCGGGCGGCCTTCGCGTCCATCGGAGATGTCGGCTGCGCGTCCGCAGGCCGGCGCGGCCGCCGCCCCGACATCCCTACCCCTTCTTGAAGAACGGGCCCCCCGGCGATCCGCCCGGAGAGCGCCCGGGCGGCGGCGCCGGGAGCGGCTGGCCACTCGTCTCCCAGGTCATCTCGCTCGCCGAGAAGATGCCCTTCACCTTCAGGTCGAAGTCGTCGGGATTGGTGGCGGCATCGCGCGCCGTCTCGTACGTGATGAGCTCCTCGCGGTACAGCCCCAGCAGCGACT
>JACOVB010000350.1 GCA_016177555.1 Candidatus Rokuibacteriota bacterium | reverse complement strand
GTGCTCACGCGGAAGCCCTCCACGTCCACCGAGGAGAAGCGTCCCCCGACGCGATCGCGCTCCTCCACGACCAGCGGGCGGAGCCCCGCCGCTGCGAGGCGGGCGGCGGCCGCCAGGCCGCCGATGCCGGCCCCGATCACCACGCAGTCGAAGCGCTCCGCCATGGGTACCCCTCCAGCATTCACAAGATCATGACTGACCGGTCGGTAGAATCGCCCAGGCAACGCGCCGCCGCAATAGGCATATCAGGGTGTAGAAATGATGTCATTGCTCCATTTACTGGATGGGGGGACCCGAGTGTAGTGTCTGAGATTGACTAAAGAGTCGGAGAATTCGAACCATGGGTCAACCGCAGGCGAGATGGAACGACCGCGGCGCCGCGCGCCAGCACGTGAGGAATGTCCGCCTCGAGATCATCCTCCAGAGCGCCGCGCGCTGCTTCAACCGCAAGGGCTATCAAGCCACCAAGATGGGGGACATCGCGCGCGAGCTGGGCGTGAGCAAGGCGGCGCTGTACTACTACGTCAAGGGCAAGGCGGAGATCATCTTCCAGTGCCACTCGACAGCCCTCGATGTCGCGATGGAGGGGGTCCAGATGGCGGAGGCGCTGGCGGATCCGGCCGACGTCAAGCTCTACGTGGCGCTCCGGCACTTCATCGAGGGCATCACCGACCGGCTCAACGGGTGCGTCGTGCTCACGGAGGGCATGCTCTCCCCCAGGCTCTACCGCGACCTCGTCAGCCGGCGGGACGAGTACGAGCGCCGGCTGAGGCGCATCGTCGAGGAGGGAGTCGCGAGCGAGGCCTTCGCCCCCTGCGATCCCAAGATGGTCGTCCTGGCGATGCTGGGCGCGATGAACTGGATTCCCCGGTGGTACTCACCCGACGGCGAGCGCACCCCCAAGGAGATCGGCGAGACCTTCGCGCGCTACCTGGTGCGCGGCCTCGGCCAAGGAGGCTTCCATGAGCACGGATCGGCTGTTTGACCGGTACCTCGAGGGCGAGCGCCCCGCCGACTTCAACACGCTGTCGGGGATCGAGCTGCCGCCGTTCCTCGCCGACCGCCCCTCGGCGGCGGCCGAGCGCCCGGGCGAGTACCCCTTCACCCGCGGGATCCACACGGAGATGTACCGGCAGCGGCTGTGGACCCGCCGGCAGCAGTCCGGCTACGGGACGCCGCGGGAGTCCAACGAGCGGCTCCACTACCTGCTGCGCCAGGGCGCCACCGGGCTCAACATCGACACCGACATGGCGACCAAGCTCGGCTTCGACCCGGACCATCCGCTGTTCGAGGGCGAGGTCGGCCGCCAGGGCACCTCCATCGCCACGCTGGAAGACATGGAACAGCTCTTCGACGGCATCCCGCTGGACAGGGTGTCGAGCACGCTCATCGTCCAGCCTCCCGCCTCGGCCCCGTTCCTCGCCATGTACCTGGCCGTGGCGCGCCGGCGGGGGATCCCGCCGGCCGCCCTGATCGGCACCATCATGAACTGCGCCCTGACGCAGCTCGCCGGCGCGACGCAGCAGGCCATCACGCACTTCTTCCCCATCGATTTCAGCGTGCGCGTGGGGCTCGACGTCATGGAGTACTGCACCCGCGAGATGCGCCGGTGGAACATCGTGAACGTCAACGCCTACAACATGCGCGAGACAGGCATCAACGCGATCCAGGAGGCGGCCTTCGCGCTCTCGCTCGCGCTCGAGTACGCGGAGCGGCTGATCGCGCGTGGCCTCGACGCGGACGCCTTCGCCCAGCGGATGGCCTTCTTCACCGCCGCCCACATGGACCTCTTCGAGGAGGTGGCCAAGCTCCGTGCCATGCGGCGGATCTGGGCCCGGCTCATGCGGGAGCGCCTGGGCGCGAAGGACGACCGCTCGTGCTGGTTCCGCACGGCCATCCAGACCGCGGCCTTGCCGCTCACGGCCCAGGAGCCGCTGAACAACATCGTCCGCGCGGCCATCCAGACGCTGGCGGCGGTGCTGGGCGGCAGCCAGTCCATCCACACGACCTCCTACGACGAGGCGTACGCGCTCCCCTCGGAGGCCTCCCATCGCCTCTCGATCCGGACCCAGCAGGTGATCGGGTACGAGACCAACGTGGTCAAGAGCGCCGACCCCCTGGGCGGCTCCCATCTCGTGGAGTGGCTGACCGGCCGGCTCGAGGCCGACATCCTCACGATGATGGACGACATCCGGGCGCGGGGCGGCTTCGTCTCCGTGTTCAAGGCCGGCTGGGTGGAGCAACAGATCCGGGAGGCGCGCGTCGAGCACATGGATCGGATGGAGTCGGGCGATCAACCGGTCGTGGGAGTCAACTGCTTCCGCGACGAGGAAGCCGAGGAGCCGAAGATGGAGTTCTTCGCCTATGAGCAGGAGATGCCAGAGGCGCGCCTGCGCTACGTCCGCGAGTACCGCGCGCGCCGCCAGGCGCCGGCGCTCCAGCCGACCCTCGACGCGCTCCGCCGCGCGACGGCGGCCGGCGAGAACGTGATGCCCCCCGTCCTCGCGGCCGTCGAGGCGGGCGCCACCATCGGCGAGGTGTGCCGCACCTTCGGCGAGGCCATCGGCCACACGGTCGAGGGCTAGCCATGGCGCGCATCGTCCTGGCGAAGCTCGGCAGCGACGCGCACGACCTCGGGGTGACGGCGGTGGCCCGGTGGCTGCGCGAGGGCGGACACGAAGTGGTCTACGCGGGCCTCTACAACACCCCGGAGCGCGTGGCCCAGATCGCGCTCCAGGAAGACGCCGAGCTGGTGGGCGTGAGCTGTCTCAGCAGCGACCCCGTCTACGCCACCCGGCGCATGCGCCAGACGCTCGAGGGCGTGGGGCTGGGACGCGTGCCGCTGGTGGTCGGCGGCGTGGTCACCCCCGACATGAAGGTCGAGCTCTCGCGGCTCGGCGTCGCCGCCATCTTCGGCCCGGGCACCCGGCGGGAGCGGCTGCTCGAATCCATCGCCGGGCTGCTCACGCGCCAGCCACAGGCCGCAGGCGCGTCCGGCGGGTCGGAGCCGGCGCCTCCCCGCTGACGCTCCCCCCATGCCACCGCAGGTGACCGAACGGCAGTACCAGGGACAGGTGCACGAATCCCTCGACCACAAGAAGGCAGTCGCCGCGGCGGCGCGCTGACGCCCGGGTATGCGGTACCCTGCCCCTATGAGGCAGGCCTGGATCGCGGGGGGACTGCTTGCGGTGCTCGTCGTCGGGCTCGTGATGCCCGGGGCTCCCGGCCAGGTCGCTCTGGCGCAGCCCGGGCACAGGAGCCTCGCCGGTCAGCTCCTCGTGGCGGCGCCCGGCATGCGCGATCCGCGCTTCGCCCGTACCGTCATCGCCATCGTCCGCCACGACGCTACCGGCGCGATGGGGGTCACGGTGAACCGCCGGATCGGCGAGGCCCCGCTGACGGATCTCCTCGGGCGGCTGGGCCTCGACAGCGCGGGCGTCAGCGGGAGCATCCGCATCCACTGGGGCGGGCCCGTCGAAGGGGGACGCGGCCTCGTGCTTCACACCGCCGACTACGCGGGCGACGGAACCATGGCGGTGACTCCCCGCTTCGCCCTCACCGCGAGCACCGAGATCCTCCGCAGCATCGGCCTGGGCCAGGGGCCGCGGCGAGCGCTGTTCGTGCTGGGCTATGCGGGATGGGCGCCCGGCCAGCTCGAGGCCGAGAAGGAGCGAGGAGACTGGGTCACCGCCGTACCGGACGACGACGTGGTGTTCGATGACAACGACGCCGGGAAGTGGGAGCGCGCGCTGGCCCGGCGGAGGATCGACCTGTAGTGGGTCCGCTGCGCGCGCCCCGGCGCTACTTTCGCCCCTCGGCGGGCAGCGTGGGCGGCGTGGCGGGTTTGAGCGGGCCCCAGACGCGCGCGAAGTAGGTGTCGGCAAGCTGGAGGGCGCCGACGGGGTTGTGGGCGAGCACGCGATCCTTGGCGACGAGCGTCGTAGCCAGTCCCTTCGAGTGGCGGAAGAAGAGGCTGTCGTGCCCGATGCAGAGGCCGAGCACGACGTTCAGCTCGCAGCCGGCGTCGTTGAGCAGCGCGGCCTGGGAGATGGGGTTGCACATGGGCTCGTAGGTGCCCGGGCGGATCTTCTCCTCGTCACTCAGGCCGATGCGCTCCTTGGGCACGCCGCCGTTCTTGCACGCCACGGAGGCAACCTGGAAGCCGTGGCTCTCGAGGATGCCCGAGAGCACCTTCGCGAGGTCCACCATGCTGATGCAGGTCGCGATGCCGATCTTCGTGAAGCCCATCTTCCTGGCGAAGTGGCAGATCTCCTCGACCCGCGTCCACTTGCAGTACCCCTCGCTCTCCACGAGGGCCGAGGCGTGGGCGATCTTCCTGAGCTCGGGGTCCTCGTACAGCCCCCAGGCCCGCTCGATCCCGTCTTGGTCCACCTTCGTGGGACAGAAGCCGGGGCCGCGGCTCTCCGACTCACCCTGTCGACAGGCCCGCACGGTCGGCGGGCAATAGGCGCATCCCGGGGTCTCGTAGCTCATTCGCGACATGCCCCCTCGCAAGGATTATTGATGTGCGTCTGCTGCCACCCTACGCCTTCCCTCCTGACTGGCGCATGAGTCGTCTGGAGGGCGTTTCGAGTCCGTACGGCTGAGGCCGGGAACGAATCGGCGCTTGTGGCAGGAGCGCGCTTGGACGGAAGATCGAGAGAGGGAGGACAGGCCATGGCACTCCAGCTCGGGTCGAGGCGCGCCACCGTCACGGATGTCGGAGATCTCCTTGCGGGCGGGCGCGCGCCGCTGACCGCCGAAGACGTGGGCCACCTGGAGACCCTCGACCTCGTCTACCGCTCACTCTGCGCCCTCCTCTACAACTACGTGCCCACCTCGGGCCACCCGGGCGGCTCGATCTCCTCCGGACGCATCGTGGCCGCGCTCCTCTTCGACGCGCTCGACTACGACCTGGCGCAGCCCGACCGGGAGGACGCCGACATCATCTCCTACGCGGCCGGGCACAAGGCCATGGGGCTCTACGCGATGTGGGCGCTCCGCGACGAGATCGCCCGGCTCGCCGCTCCCGACCTGCTGCCGAAGGACGTGAAGCAGCGGCTCCGCCTCGAGGATCTCCTGGGTTTCCGCCGCAACCCCATTGTCAGGACGCCGCTCGTGGAGGCGTTCGGAGCCAAGGCCCTCGACGGCCACCCGACCCCGGCCACCCCCTTCGTCCGCCTCTCCACCGGGGCCTCCGGCGTGGGCGTCGCCTCCTCGCTGGGGCTCGCCTTGGGCGCGCGGGACTACTTCGGCGCCGATGCCCCGCGCGTCCACATCGTCGAGGGCGAGGGCGGGCTCACGCCCGGGCGCGTGGCCGAGGCCCTGGCGGCGGCCGGCACCGCCTCGCTCGACAACGCGATCGTCCACCTCGACTGGAACCAGGCCTCCATCGACTCCAACCGCGTGTGCCGCGAGGACGGCCAGCCAGGCGACTACGTGCAATGGAGCCCGGCGGAGCTGTTCCACCTCCACGACTGGAACGTTGTCGTCGTGCCCGACGGGAAGGACGTCCGCCAGGTCGCCGCCGCCCAGCAGGCCGCGCTCGCGCTGGACAACGGCCAGCCGACGGCCGTCGTCTACCGCACGGTGAAGGGCTGGCAGTACGGGGTCGAGGGCAAGGCCTCGCATGGCGCCGGCCACAAGATGTGCTCCGACGGTTTCTGCCAGGCGGTGGCAGAGCTGACGGGGAGAGCGGATCTGATGGTGCCGAGTTGCGAGGCCGGCACGCGGCGCTGCCTGTCGGCCCCCGACGGAGCGGCCGTCATCGAGGAATGCTTCTGGGAGTCGCTCACGGTCGTGCGCAAGGTCCTCGAGCAGAGCAGCCCCATGGTGGAGGCGCTTGCGGCCCGGCTCGCCGCGGCGCGCGACCGACTCGACACGCGCAGCCGCCGCCCCCGGGCCGGTGCGCCCCGGGTGGAAGGCGTCTACGAGCTGGCGGCGAAGGGGCCGGCCACGCCCTCCGCGCTCGCGCTCACCCCCGGCACGGTCACGACCCTCCGTGGCGAGCTTGGACGCGCGCTGGGGCACTACAACCGCGCCTCCGGGGGAGCGGTCCTCGCCGCCGCCGCCGATCTCCTCAGCTCCACGAGCGTGAGCGCCGTGGGAGCGGGCTTCGCGGAGGGCTACTGGAATGCCAGGACGAATCCCGGGGCGCGGATCCTGTCCATCGGCGGCATCTGCGAGGACGGGATGTCGGGGATCCTTGCCGGGCTGTCCACCCTCGGCCACCATATCGGCGTGGGCTCGTCCTACGGCGCGTTCATGGCGCCGCTCAGCCACATCGCCGCGCGGCTGCACGCCATCGGCGCCCAGGCACGGCAGGCGCTCACCGGAGATCCGTACCGGCCGATGATCGTGGTCTGCGCCCATGCCGGGCTCAAGACAGGCGAGGACGGGCCGACCCACGCCGATCCCCAGCCGCTCCAGCTCCTGCAGGAGAATTTCCCGCGGGGCACGGCCATCACGCTGACGCCGTGGGATCCGCAGGAAATCTGGCCGCTGCTCGCCGCCGCGCTGGCCCGGCGCCCCGCGATCATCGCGCCCTTCGTCACCCGCCCCAGCGAGACCGTCCTCGATCGGGCGCGGCTCGGCCTGGCGTCCGCGGCAGACGCGGTCACCGGCGTCTACCTTCTGCGCCGGCCCCGGGGGCCGGGCGGCGGGACCGTGGTGCTTCAGGAAAGCGCGGTCACCTACGCGTTCGTGCAGGAGGCGCTGCCCCTGCTGGAGAAGGACGGGCTCGACCCCTGGGTCTACTACGTCGCGAGCGCCGAGCTATTCGACCTCCTGCCCCAGGCGACGCAGCGCCGCATCTTCCCCGAGGAGCGCGCCCTCGAGGCGATGGGCATCACCGGCTTCACGTTGCCCACCATGTTCCGCTGGATCTGCTCCGACCTCGGCCGGTCCATGACGCTCCACCCCTTCCAGCACGGGCACTTCCTGGGCAGCGGCCATGGCGACATGGTGCTGGCCGAGGCCGGTCTCGACGGCAAGAGCCAGTACCGGGCCATCAGGCAA
Source organism: Candidatus Rokuibacteriota bacterium (assembly GCA_016177555.1). The sequence continues at coordinate 455 of JACOVB010000350.1, read as the reverse complement.
TATCTGCAGACCCGGCCCCGCTGACCTGCCCCCGGCCCGCCTCCTTGTTTTCCGACACGACAGGACGCTTCCTGTCAGGGCCCAGGGGCTGTCAAGCTGCAAGCTATTGATTTCCTGAGGCACACGGCCTGGCTCGACCTTTGCTTCCTCTTGAAGCAACTCGGTATCGAATCCACCCCCGCCCAGAGCCGGAGATGCGCCGCGGGGAGTCAGGTCACCAGCAGGAGGGCGATGTGCTGAGCGGGCTGATCACAGGGCGGAACCAGGGTGGGCCCTCCGTGGGCGCAGCCGCCGCTTACGGCTCGATACCCATCCGACCAGGTCTCGTCGCTCGGCTCCGCGAGAGCCTCGCGAACGGCCGCGATCCGATCTTCGTGGACCTGGGCGCAACCGGCGAGCTGGCGGTGGCCCGGGTCCGGATCCTCCTCCTGTGCATCCTGCTCACGATCCAGATC
>JACOVB010000346.1 GCA_016177555.1 Candidatus Rokuibacteriota bacterium | reverse complement strand
CGGTGAGGCCGTCGAGCGAGAAGGAGGCGCGAGCGGGATCCTGGAGGACGAACAGGGTCTGAACGAGGGGGGCGCGGTCGAGGGAGCGCTCGGGGCGGAGGGCCTCGACGAGCCGGTCGAAGGGGAGGTCCTGATGGGCGTAGGCGCCCAGCGCGGTGTCGCGCACGCGGCGGAGGAAGTCGCGGAACGGCGGGTCGCCGGAGGAATCGGAGCGGAGGACGAGGGTGTTCACGAAGAAGCCGATGAGAGGCTCGATCTCGACGCGCGGCCGGCCGGCGATGGCGGTGCCGACGACGAGATCGTCCTGTCCCGTATAGCGATGGAGGAGAGTCTGGAAGGCGGCGGCGAGCGTCATGAAGAGCGTGGCCTGCTCGCCGCGGCCGATGGTCTTGACGGCCTCGGTGAGCGGGCGGGGAAGCAGGCGGGTAGTCTGCGCGCCGCGGTTGGAGAGGATGGGCGGGCGCGGGTGGTCGGTGGGCAGCTCGAGATGGGCGGGGGAGCCATCGAGCTGGCGCGTCCAGTAAGCGAGCTGACGGGTAAGCGGCTCGCCCTGGAGCCACTGGCGCTGCCAGGCGGCGTAATCGGCGTACTGGATGGGCAGGGGGTGCAGGGGCGAGGGCTCGCCGTGGGAGAAGGCGCCGTAGAGGTCGGAGATCTCCTGGAGAAGGATGCCCACGGACCAGCCGTCCGAGGCGATGTGGTGCATGACGAGGAGCAGCACCTGCTCCCTCGGCCCCAGCCGGACCACAAGTCCTCGCAGCATCAGGTCTCGCTGAAGGTCGAAGGGCCGCCGTGCCTCGGCGGCGAGCACCCGCTCGGTCTCCACCTCGCGCTGGGGTTCAGGCCACTCGGAGAGATCCACCACGGGCAGATCCACAGGCCGGGCCTCCCCGATCAGCTGGACCGCCTCGCCGTCCGCCGTGTAGAACGTCGTCCGCAACGACTCGTGGCGCGCCACGATGGCGTCGAGCGCCCGGCGAAGGGTGTCCAGATCCAGGGCGCCGACGAGGCGCACCGCCCTCGGCACGTTGTACACGGTACTGCCCGGCTCCAGCTGATCGAGGAACCACAACCGCTGCTGAGCGTACGAGAGCGCGTGCCGGTCCGAGGGCTCCGCGCGCAGGACCCCGGCGTCCGGCGGGGTGCCCGGACCCATGAGCCGGCGCTCGAGCAGCGCGCGCTTCTCCGGAGAGAGCGCGGCGATCCTCGCGCGGAGGTCCTTCGCCTCTCGGCCGGGGCCGCTCATGCGGTCCGATCCTCGAGCAACCGGCGGGCGTCCTCGTCGGAGAGCTCCCCCAGCTCGCGAAGCAGCCCGGCCAGCTCGTCGGGGTCGGCCTCCCGGGCGTGGCTCTCGACGATGAGCGTGGCGAGATCGGCGACGCGGGGAGCATCGAAGAGGGCCCGGAGCGGAAGGTCCACGTGGAATCGGCTGCGGACGCGCGAGAGCAGGCGCAGGGCCAGCAGAGAGTGACCGCCCAGGTCGAAGAAGTCATCATCGACCCCCACCTGCTCGCGGCCGAGGATGCCGGCCCAGATCTCGCAGAGGGTGGTTTCCAGCGGGGTCCGCGGGGCCACGAATCTCCGCTCCATCGGCGTGAGATCCGGCGCCGGCAGGGCGCGGCGGTTCACCTTGCCGTTGGGAGTGAGCGGCAGCGCCTCGAGCATGACGAACTGGGCGGGTACCATGACGAACGGGAGCCGCTCCTGAAGGAAGCGGCGGAGCCCGGCCGGCTCCGGAGCGGGCTGCCGGCCGGGGACAATGTAGGCCACGAGCCGCCGGTCTGCCGGCAGGTCCTCGCGCGCCACCACCGCCACCTCTCGCAAGTCCGGGTGCTGGGCGAGCACGACCTCGATCTCACCGAGCTCCACCCGGACGCCGCCGATCTTCACCTGGTAATCGAGGCGGCCCAGGAACTCGATGGCGCCGTCGGGGAGGTAGCGCCCCAGGTCCCCAGTCTTGTAGAGGCGAGATCCCGATGCCGCGTCGAAGGGGTCGGCGATGAACTTCTCGGCCGTGAGCTCCGGCCGGTTCAGGTACCCCCGCGCCAGGCCGACGCCGCCCAGATGGATCTCACCCGGCACCCCGACGGGGACCGGGTTGAGGGCCCGGTCGAGGATATAGACCCTGGCGTTGGCGATGGGCCGGCCGATCGGCACGACCTCCCGCGCGTGGTCCTCCGCGGTGCCGAAGTGATAGGTCGAGAACATCGTGCACTCGGTGGGGCCGTACTGGTTGACGATCCTTGCCGCCGGGCACAGCAGCGCCGCCGCGCGCCTGCAGTCGACGGTGGGGAGCGCCTCGCCGCTCGGCAGCACGAAGCGCAGGGACCGGGCCGGCCGCGCCGTCTCCTCGGCGGCGCGGGTGAGCGCGCGTAGCATGGGGGGGACGATCGCCAGGATGACGGTGATCTGCTGCTCGTGGATGTGGGCGAGCACCGCCGCCGGGTCCGAGACCTCCTCGTCGGTCAGGAGCACCAGGCGGCCGCCCGTCGCGAGCGGGCCGAAGATGCAGCGGACGGAGGCGTCGAAGGAGATGGAGGTGAGCCACAGCGCCACGTCCGCGGCCACGAGGTCGTAGGTCCTGGCGACGAAGGCGAGGCAGTTGACCACCCCTCGATGGGCGAGGAGGGTCCCCTTGGGTCTCCCCGTCGATCCCGAGGTGTAGATCACGTACGCGAGCTGGTCCGCCTGGCACGCCACGGAGGGAGTGGTCCCGTCCTCCGCGTCGAACCGAGGGCGATCGCGGTCGAGACAGAGCATCGGGACCGTGTCGGACGGCATCCTCGCGAGCAGACGCTCCTGGGTCAGAACCAGGCGCGGGCGCGCATCCTCGAGCATGAAGCTCAGACGGTCGGCCGGGTAGCTCGGATCGAGCGGCAGGTATGCCCCACCGGCCTTGAGGATGCCCAGGAGCCCCACGATCATCTCGACGGAGCGCTGAGCACATATGCCCACGAGGACATCGGGCCCCACCCCGAGCGCTCCGAGATGGTGGGCGAGGCGATTGGCCCGCCGGTTGAGCTCGCGGTAGCTGATCTCCACGCCGTCATGGACCACGGCCACCGCGTCGGGCGTCCGCTCCACCTGCGCCTCGACAAGGTGATGCACGCAGGCCCCGGCGGGGAACTCGGTCCGCGTGTCGTTCCACTCGACGAGCAATTGCTGGCGCTCGGCCGGGCGCAGGAGGGGGAGCGCCGAGAGCCGCCGGCGCGGATCGGCCGCGGCCCCCTCCAGCAGGGTCTGCAGATGGCCGAGCATCCGGCTCGCTGTGCCCGGGTCGAAGAGGTCCGTGCTGTACGCCAGGCTGAGATGGATCCCCGCTTCGTCCTCTCGCGCCGTGAGGCTGAGATCGAGCGTGGATCCGACCTCCGGCGTGGCGAGACGGCTCACGGCGAGCCCGGGAAGGGTGAGATCGGCCTCAGGGAAGTTCTCCATGTCCAGGCTCACCCGCAGCGCGGCGCGCCGCCGCGGATCCTGATCCGGTTGGAGCGCCTCGACGAGCCTCTGGAAGGGGAGGTCCTGATCGGCATAGGCTCGCAGCGCGACATGACGCGCGCGGCGGAGCAGCTCCAGGAACTCGGGGTCCCCGGAGAGATCGGTGCGGAGAATCAGGAAGTCGGCGAAGACACCGATGAGGTTCTCGAGCTCGACGCGGTTTCGCCCCGCGACGCTCGACCCGATGACGATCTGGTCCTCTCCCGTGTAGCGGTGGAGCAGCGTCTGGAAGGCGGCCACGAGCGTCATGAACAGGCTGGCCCCTTCCTGCCGGCTCAGTGAGTGGAGCGCCTGGGACAGCGCGCGGGACAGCGTGATGGTCTCGCTCGCGCGCCGGAAACTCGGCATCGGGAGCCGCGGCCTGTCGGTGGGCAGAAGAATCTCGGGGAGCCTGTCTCCCAGCTCCTGCTTCCAGCGGGCCAACCGCGCCTCCAGCACGGCGCCGGTGAGGGCCGCGCGCTGCCACTCGGCGAAGTCCGCGTACTGGATGGGCAGCTCCGGCAGGGGCGAGGGCTGGTCGGTGGCGAAGGCTCCGTACAGGGTGCCGAGCTCGCGGGCCAGCACTTCGCGGGCCCATCCGTCGCAGACGATGTGGTGGAGCGTGAGGAGCAGCCAGTGCTCCTCCCGCCCGAGGCTCAGCAGCCGAGCGCGGACGAGAGGCCCCGCCCCGAGATCGAAGGGCCGCCGGTTTTCCTCGGCGAGAAGTCGCCGGGCCTCGGCTTCCCGCTCGGCCGGGGCCAGGCGGCGCAGGTCGCTGAGGGGCAGGGCCAGATCGAGGCTTGGCGCGACGACCTGGAGGAGATCTCCTTCGGCCGCGGTGAAGGTGGTCCGCAGGGTCTCGTGCCGGCTCACGATCTCCTGAAGGCTCCGCTCGATCGCGGTACCGTCCAGCGGTCCCTCGAGCCGGAAGTGCATCGGCACGTTGTAGAGGGCGGGGTCGGGAACGAGCTGATCCAGGAGCCAGAAGCGTTCCTGCGCGAACGAGGCGCGGCGGCCGCGGTGTCCCGACGCGGCCCGGACGAGCGGTGCCCCGGAGGCCTGTCGCCTCTCACGCGCGAAGGCGAGGGACCCCGCCAGACCGGCCACGGTCGGCGTCTGGAAGATGCTCGACAGCGGCAGCTCGACGCCCAACGCGTCACGGACGCGTGAGGCGATCAGCATGGCGTGAATGGAGTCGCCGCCCAGCGCGAAGAAGTCATCCTGGATGCCGACGGCCTCGAGGCCCAGCACCGCGGCCCAGATCTCCGCGAGAGCGCTTTCGGTGGGCGTCCTCGGCGGCCCGGACGCCGCGGCGGTGTGAAGTCGCGCGCCGGCCTGCAGGCCGAGCTGCTCGGCGAGCCTCGTCCGCTGGGGCTTGCCGGTCGCGCCCGTGGGGATCCGGTCGACGAGCAGCATCCGACCTGGCACCTTGAAGTTGGCGAGCCGCTCGGCCACAAACCGGCGGAGGTCCTGCTCGGCGGCCTGGGAGCCGGTTCGCAGGACCACCGCGGCGCCCACATCTTCTCCCAGTGTGGGGTGGGGGATCGGAAAGACAACCGCCTCGGCGACAGCCGGATGGGTCCCGAGGACGTCCTCCACCTCGCGCGGGGCGATCTTCTCGCCGCCGCGGTTGATCAGCTCCTTCAGGCGGCCCGTGATGAACAGGTAGCCGTCGGGGTCGAGATGCCCCAGGTCCCCGGTGCGGAGCCACCCGTTGGTGAACGCATGGGTGGCCGGCTCGTTCTCGTAGCCCGCCGTCACTCCTGGACCGCGGATGGCGATCTCCCCCTGGGTGCCCGTCGGGACTGGCCGTCCCTCGCCGTCGAGGACCGCGACCTCGGCGCCCGCGGCGATGCCCACCGATCCCGGCTTGCGCGGCCGGGGCGGGAGCGGATTGCTCGCGATCTGGTGTGAGGCCTCGGTCATCCCGTAGGCCTCGATCACGGGAGCGCCGAAGAGCACCTCGATCTCGATTCCGAGCCGGGGCGGCAGGGGAGCCGAGGAGGAGCGGACAAGCCGCAGGGGCGCGCGGGCGGCAGGCGAAGGGGTGAGCCCCCCGAGCGTGACGATGGCCCGGTGCATCGTGGGGACCGCCGAGTACCACGTGGGGCGCAGCTCCTCCAGCCACGCGCCGAACCTCGCCACGTCGAAGCGGGGCGGGCAGGCCACGCTGCCGCCGGCCGCGAGGGAGGCCAGGAGCACCATGAGGCCGTGGATGTGGAATAGCGGCATCACGTCGAGGCAGCGATCCTCGGCGCCCAGCCCGAGAGAAGCGGCGATGCCCTGCGCCGAGGCAGCGAGGTTCGCGTGGGTGAGCGGCACTCGCTTCGGGCGCGCCGTGGTCCCGGAGGTCTGGAGCAGCAGCGCCACGTCGGATGACCGGGCCGAGCCCGGCGTCGCGGGCCGCGCCCCTGCGGCGCCGTGGAGCGTGAAGAGCCCCGCCTGTCCACCCGGCACCGGGGCGAGCTCGATGAGGGCGATGCCTTGAGCGAGGGCCACGGTCCGCGCCGGCGTCTCCTGGCCGGCCGGGATCAAGAGCGCCCGGGCGGCGAGATCGGCGAGGTGGGCGGCGTACTCGGCCGCCGGCCAGGCCGGGTTGAGCGGGACACATGTGGCGCCGGCCGCCACGCCCAGGAATGCCACCGCCATCTCCGGGCCCTCGGGGAGGGCGAGCGCGACACGATCGTTCCGCCCTATCCCCATCCCGCGGAGCGTCCGGACCACCTCGTCCACGTGTCCAAGGAGGCGGCCGTATGTCAGAGGGCGCCGGCCCGGCGCGGCGATGGCGACGGCCTCCGCGCGCTGCTGCGCCTGGAGGCGCAGCAGGCCGTGAACCGAGAGCGCGTCGTTCGTCGTGGTCATGAACGACCCAGGTCGGCGAGCCCCGCTCCCACGACGCGGTGCCCGAGGATGGTCACGGCGAGCCCGGTGACCGCCGGAGCTTCGAAGACGGCGGCCAGGGGCAGATCGACGTGGAAGCGGTCGAGCACCCGGGAGGTGATCCGGGTGGCCAGGAGCGAGTGGCCGCCGAGATCGAGGAAGTCGTCGCCGGCGCCGACCCGGTCGAGCCCGAGAACCTCCCGCTCGAAGCGCGCGGGAATGGACTGCGCGAGGGGATCGGCGAACGGGGCGACCGCGGCCATCGGAGCCGGGCGGCTACTCGGCGCGGGCGGCTTCCGCCCCACGCCGTGAGAAGTGGCGACGCGGAGTGTCACTCGCGGCCACGTTGTGTACCCCCGATTCTCAGCGGGACGATGCCGGGGTTATCGTGGGCCAAGTTCGATACCACCAAGACAACATATTGAATTCATCTCCCTTTCTGCCGTGAGACCACCTCTGCCCCCGGGCCGCTGTCAACCTCCCCGTCACGCCGAGGAGGCACGGGATTCGATCTATGCAGAAACCTTGCCCGGCCTGTGCTGTCATCGCGCAAGGGGATGCCT
>JACOVB010000345.1 GCA_016177555.1 Candidatus Rokuibacteriota bacterium | reverse complement strand
TGGAGAGCCGAGTAGAGGAGGGCCTGCGCCTGCCCCAGGTCGTAGTCGGCCCGCAGATCCGCCGGGGTGTAGTCGGCGGGGAACGAGCGAAGGCGGTGGAACTCCGGGTAGTCGGCGTAGAGGAGGGCGACCAGCCCGTCAAGGCGAGGCGGGCACTGCCCGAAGACCTCGGCCACGATCGGGGCCCCCGTCTCCGCCTCGAGGAGCGGATGCTGGCTGCCGGCCTGGGCGAAGACGCGAACGCGTCGCTCCGCCTGGAAGCGGCCGCGGGGCCATTCGTAGGTCGCCGTGTCGTCGAGGATCTGGACGACGGCCTCGACCCGGTCGGGGCGCAGCTCTTCCAGCGCGGCGCGGGCGGCGTCGCGGACCCGCCCGAGCCGTTCGCCGAGCGAGGCGCGGTAGACGGCGAGGGCCCGCGCGAGGTGCGGCGTATCCTCGTCGGTCAGCCGATCAGAAGAGATCGAGCTGCTGCGCCTGTCCCAGTGATAGACGCGCTGCTGCTTTGTAAGCACCGGACCGTCCTCGCCGGCGCGCCCGCGTGACGTCCGGCGTCTCCTGGAGCACCACTTCGTAGAGCCGCGCGGAGCGGTCGCCGGACCGCCTGAGCAGCCGGCCGAGGCGCTGCACCGCCTCCTTCACGCCCTTCTCCCCGCCGAGCACGATGCCCAGCTTGAGGGCGGGCGCGTCCCACCCCTCGTTGAGGACCTCGCAGGCGGCCAGCGCCCGGACGGTGCCCGCGGCGAAGCCATCCAGCACCGCGTTGCGCTCCCGCTTGTCGGAATGCGCGGTGAGCGCCGGGATCAGGAAGCGCGCGGAGACCTCCAGCGCCATGCGGTTGGACGCCGTGAAGATCACGCACTGGTCCGTGGGATGCAGGCGCAGGATATCCTCGACCACCCGGAGCTTCTCCGCGGACCGGTGGATGAGGGCGAGCTTCCGCCGGTAGGCCCGCAGCACCTCCCGGGCCTCGGTGTCGGTGCGGGAGCGGCGCGTGAGGTCGGTCCACTCGAAGCCCGGCTCCTCGCGCCTGCGCTCGATGAGGTACGCGCGCACCCGCCGGGAGAGCCCGTCGAATTCCTCCTGCTCCTCGGGCGCGAGGTGGATCGGCACGCGGACCAGGCTGTAGTCGGCGAGCGTCCTGCCCTTGGCGGCGGCGATCTCCTCGCGGAACACCACGGGCCCGATCAGGTCGTCGAGCATCCCCTCGCGCCGGTCGGCGCGCTCGGGCGTGGCCGTGAGGCCCAGGCGCATGGGGGCGAGGGTGTCGAGCGCGCTCTCGTGCAGCGTCGCCCCGGGGAGGTGGTGGGCCTCGTCGAAGACCACCAGCCGGTAGCGGTTGCCCATCTCCTTCATGTGGATGTAGGCGCTGTCGTACGTCGTGACGGTGATCGGCCAGATCTCGCGCCGGCCGTCGCCGAGCACGCCCGCGTCGAAGCCGAGCCCCTGGCGGATGCGCCGCTGCCACTGGTACATGAGGTCGCGCAGCGGGGCGACGACGAGCGCGGACACGCGGTGGCGGGCGATGATCGACAGCGCGATCTCGGTCTTGCCCGTGCCCGTGGGCTTGACGATCACGCCCCGGCGGCCGGCCTGCTCCCAGGCGAGGACGGCCGCCTCCTGATCGGGCCGGAGCGGCGGCAGCGCCGGCCGCAGAGGCGGGCACTCGAAGAAGCGCCCGGCCTGGTCCGTCAGCGAGAGGTGGTACCGGGCGGCATCTTCGCAGAGGCGAGCGTGGTGCATCGCCTCGGTGCGCCAGGCGCCCACCCGCTCGTCCCAGGCGAGATACGGCGGGACGCGCGCGGTCCGGGGCGCGTCGAGGCGGAGCGAGCCGCGATCGAAGGACAGCACGCCACCCGATGCGGGGGCCGAGGGGGCGGCGGCCGGCGGGCGACGCCTCGCATCTGGACCTTCATGAGCCGCCTGCGAGGGTTTCAGCGCTCTGCTCGGCCGGCGCCCGTCTTCATGCGCTCGATGGCGGCATTGGCGAGGCGGTCGGCGCGCTCGTTGAGCGGGTCGCCGGAATGGCCCGCAACCTTGTGCCACTCGACGTCGTGCTGCTCGGCCAGCGCCAGGAGCGCCTCCCAGAGATCCCGGTTCTCCACGGGTTTCTTCTGGGCGTTCCTCCACCCGTTCTGGCGCCAGCGGACGTACCAGTGGTCACGGAAGCAGTTGACGACGTAGGCGCTGTCGCTGTAGACGGCCACGCCGCGGCGGCCCGGAAGGGCGCGGAGCCCCTCGAGAACCGCGGTGAGCTCCATGCGCTGGTTGGTGGACGCGGGCTCGGCGCCGGACAGCTCGCGCTCGCTCCCGCCGTCGAGGATGATGGCGCCCCAGCCGCCGGGGCCCGGGTTGCCGAGGCAGGCGCCGTCGGTGTAGAGGGTGACCCGGTCGGTGCGGGGTCGCGCGGGTGTCAGGCGGGCCAGTAGAGGTACCGCCCGCAGGCCTCGCAGGGGAGGAGCGTGTTCTGTGGCTTGAGCTCCTGCAGGCGCTGGGGGGTGATGGTCATCCGGCAGCCGGAGCACAGGTTGGGCATCGTCACCACGGCCAGGGCGAGCCCGCCACGACCGCGGAGCAGCCGCTCGTAGTCGGCGAGGATATTGACCGGCAGCTCGCGGGCCACGCCGGCCCGGTCGCTCCGCATGACGGCCAGATCGGCCTCCACCGCTCCGAGCTTCTCGCGGAGCGCCTTCTCCTCCGCCGCGCCCTGGGCCTCGGCGGCCTTGAGCTGCGCCTCGGTTTCCTTGATCGCCCCGGCCAGCCGCTCGTGACGCTCCATGAGCGTGAGGATCTCCTCCTCGATCCTGGCCTTCTGCTGCTTGACCTCCTCGATCTCGGAGAGGACGGCCGAGTACTCCTTGTTGGTCTTGACCTGGTAGAGCTGGCCCTCGAACTTCTGGCGCTTCACCTGCGAATCGTCGAGGTCCTTCTCCTTGGCGCGCGTGTCCTTGCGGGCCGCGTCGAGCTTCGTCTTGGCCCCCGCGACCTGGTTGCGCATCTCGTCCACCTCGGCCCGGACGCGGGCGATCTCCTGCGGCAGCCGGGCGGCCTCGCCCTCGAGGCCGGCGATCTTCGTATCGAGTGTCTGCAGCTCTATCAGGATCCGGAGCTGGCCGTCCATTTATTCACCTGGCACGGGCGCCCGGGCTGGCGCCCGCCCGTGCCCGCCGCGAGTACGGACTCATGTTGTTCACTTGCGCGGCGTCAGCCGCCGCCAGGCACGGGCGGGCGACAGCCCGGGTGCCCGTGCCATGGTGGTGGGCCCACTTGGACTCGAACCAAGACCGTACCGGTTATGAGCCGGGGGCTCTGCCAATTGAGCTATGGGCCCGCGCGTGATCATATCAGGACTCCAGGAAGCTCCGGAGCTTCTTGGAGCGCGAGGGATGGCGGAGCTTGCGGAGGGCCTTGGCCTCGATCTGACGGATGCGCTCGCGGGTCACGGCGAAGTCCTGGCCGACCTCCTCGAGCGTGTGCTCGCATCCGTCGGACAGCCCGAAGCGCAGCCGCAGCACCTTCTCCTCCCGGGGGGTGAGCGTGTTGAGCACCTGGTTGGTCTGCTCGCGGAGCGACAGCCCGAGCATCGACTCCACCGGCGACCCCACCTGCTTGTCCTCGATGAAGTCACCGAGATGGCTGTCTTCCTCCTCGCCGATGGGCGTCTCGAGGGAGATCGGCTCCTGGGCGATCTTGAGCACCTTCCGCACCTTGTCCACCGGCACGTCCATCTTCTGGGCGATCTCCTCAGGCGTGGGCTCGCGCCCGAGCTCCTGGACGAGCTGGCGGGAGGTGCGGATCAGCTTGTTGATGGTCTCGATCATGTGTACCGGGATGCGAATGGTGCGGGCCTGGTCCGCAATCGCGCGGGTAATCGCTTGACGAATCCACCACGTGGCGTAGGTTGAAAACTTGTAGCCGCGCCGGTACTCGAACTTATCC
>JACOVB010000024.1 GCA_016177555.1 Candidatus Rokuibacteriota bacterium | reverse complement strand
GCATGGGCTACCGGCAGCCGAATGCCTCGTTCACGGGCCCCTGCATCAATCCGTGGAGCACGGACTCGTGGAGCGGCGGCTCCTCCAGCGGCTCGGGCGTGGCCGTGGCGGCGGGGCTCTTGCCCTTTGCCATCGGCTCCGAGACCTGGGGCTCGATCCTCTCTCCCGCGGGGAGCTGCGGCGTCGCCGGGCTCAGGCCCACCTACGGACGCGTGAGCCGCCACGGCGCCATGGCGCTGTCCTGGACCCTCGACAAGCTGGGGCCGCTCGGCCTCACGGCCGACGACTGCGGCCTCGTGCTCGACGCCGTCGCGGGGGCGGACCCGGCCGACCCCACCACGAGCGCCCGCCCGTTCAGCTATGACCACGCGGATCCCGAGGCGCGCCGCTTCAGGTTCGGCGTGGTCAGGGGCGTGACGGAGCCGTGCGACGGGGACGTGCGCGAGACCTTCGAGCGCTCGCTGGAGGTGCTGCGCCGGATCGGCAGCGTGGAGGAGGTGGTGCTTGCCGATCTGCCCTGGGAGGAGATCACGCGGACGATCCTCCAGGCCGAGGCCGCGAGCGCCTTCGAGGACCTCATCGAGAGTGGGAGGATCGCGGAGCTCACGGCGCCCGAGGACCGCTACTCGGCCTATGCCCGGGATGCCATCCTCGCCAAGGACTACATCAAGGCGCTGCGGCTGCGCGGGGTGATGGCGCGGGAGGCCGACCGGACGCTGTCGCGACTGGACGCCCTCGTCGCGCCGGGCCGGGCCGCGGTGGCCCCGGCGCTCGGTCAGGAGATCCGGGGCGGGATGCGCGGCGGCCGGGACCTCATGGGCGCCATCGGCAACGGCGCGGGGCTGCCGGCTATCATCGTGCCCAACGGGATCGGCGCCCGCGGGCTGCCGACGAGCCTGCAATTCATGGGGCGCGCCTGGGAGGAGAACACGCTCCTCGCGGCGGCGCGCGCCTACCAGTCGCTTACCGACTGGCACCGGCGCCACCCGCCTGTCGGTTGATCAGATTGGTTCCCGGGGAACGGGAACGGGAGGAAACTGCCATGCCAATACTCTTCACGGTCGGGGAGGAGATCAACCATCACGCCGGCGACCCTCGATGCCCCGAGTGCCTGGAGGCCTATCCCGAGCCCTGCCGCTGCGGCGGGCTGATCCACGCCGCCGGGGGAGAGGAGGAGGACACCGACGACACCCTCCTGCTCACCACCAGGTGCGACAAATGCGGGCGCTCCGAGGAGGAGCTCGGCGAGGAATGACGGTCGAGGCGTGGCCGGTGTACCTGGCCCTCTCCCTCCCCGAGCTGCGCAGGCGCGCCGCCCGGGCCGTCGAGGCGCTCGCCGCCTGTGCCGTCTGTCCGCGTGACTGCAAGGTGGATCGGCTGGCGGAGCGGACGGCCGTGTGCAAGACGGGGCGCCACGCGCGCGTCGCGAGCCACTTCTCGCACCTGGGCGAGGAGGACTGCCTGCGCGGCTGGCGGGGGTCGGGGACGATCTTCTTCTCGTGGTGCAACCTGCGCTGCGTGTTCTGCCAGAACTTCGACGTGAGCCAGGAGGGCGCCGGCCGCGAGGTGAGTCCGGGCGAGCTGGCGGGGATGATGCTCGATCTGCAGGCTCGCGGCTGCCACAACATCAACCTCGTGACGCCGGAGCATGTGGTGCCGCAGATCCTGGAGGCGCTGCCGGTGGCGGTCGAGCGAGGGCTCAGGCTGCCGCTCGTGTACAACACGAGCGCCTACGACGGGCTGGACAGTCTCCGGCTGATGGACGGGCTCGTGGACATCTACATGCCCGACTTCAAGTGCTGGGACCCGGAGGCCTCGCTCCGCTACCTGCGGGCGCGCGAGTACCCGGAGGTGGCCCGCGCGGCCATCCGCGAGATGCACCGCCAGGTGGGCGATCTCGTCGTGGACGAGCGGGGCCTCGCGCGGCGGGGGCTCCTGGTGCGGCACCTGGTGATGCCGGGCGGCCTGGCGGGCACGCCGGAGATCGCGCGCTTCCTCGCCGAGGAGATCTCGCCTCACACCTACGTCAATGTCATGGATCAGTACCGCCCGGCGGGCCGCGTCTTTGGCGACGACTTCGAGGAGATCGCCCGCCCCATCAGCCACGGCGAGTACACGGATGCCGTCCGGGCCGTGCTGGGAGCGGGGCTCCATCGGCTGGACCACCGGCGGGGACTGGCCTCGGCCGAGGCCTGACCGCCCGCCGCAGCGTTCCGGGCCGCGGGCATGGGCTCGCGCGCCACGGGGAAGGAGGACTGGCTTGCACTCCCATCACGAGCCGGCGCAGCACGGCCACGGCGGCG
>JACOVB010000365.1 GCA_016177555.1 Candidatus Rokuibacteriota bacterium | reverse complement strand
TCCCATGGAGGTGGCCCGCGAGATCGAGCACATGGTGAAGGACCTGGGGATCCGCATCGTGCGGCTCGAGCCCTATGCCTACGGCCCGGACAAGTACACGGGGCTGCCGCCCAATGACAAGCGCTACTGGCCCGTCTACATCAAGTGCGTGGAGCTGGGCGTGCCGGTGGCCATCCAGGTCGGCCACACGGGGCCGCTCATGCCGTCGGAGTGCGGGCGTCCCATCTACCTCGACGAGGTGGCGCTGGCCTTCCCGGAGCTCATCATCTTCGGCTGCCACCTGGGACAGCCCTGGCACGAGGAGATGATGATCCTCGCCTGGAAGCACCCCAACGTGTACGTGGAGACGTCCGCGCGCCCGGCCAAGTTCTGGCCTCCGGAGTTCATGGAGTTCGTCAAGGGCTGGGGGCAGGACAAGGTGATCTGGGCGACGGACTACCCGCTGATCTCCTTCAAGCGCGCGCGCGAGGATGTCGACAGCGTGGGGCTGCCCCTCGAGATCAAGAAGAAGCTCCTCCGGGACAACTTCCTGCGCGCCCTCCGGATGACGCGCTGAGGAGGACGCCGTGATCCACCCCTACGCCCACTACCTCGGCCGGGCCGCCGCCTGGTACCCGGAGCGGGTCGCCGTCATCGAGGGCGAGAGGCGCCTCGGCTACCGGGAGCTGGACGATCGGGCGACTGCGCTCGCGCGAGCGCTCGTCTCGCTGGGAGTGGGTCAGGGAGATCGAGTGACGGTGCTGCAGGCCAACACCCACCGGTTCATGGAGGCCCTGGTGGGGGCCGCGCGAGCAGGAGCGGCCTTCGTCCCGATGCTCGGCGTCCTCACCGAGGCCGACCACGCCCACATGGTCGAGGACTCGGGCGCCCGGGTGCTGATCGCTCCCACGGCGGCGCTGGCCGCCCGGGGCCGGGCGCTGATCGAGCGGTTGCCATCGATTCGCCACCTGATCTGCGCGAACGGCGGAGACGGGAGCCTCGACTATGAAGCGCTGCTCCGGGAGCACCGGGGCCCGGCGCCCGTGGTCCGAGGCCAGGAGGGCGACATCGCCCAGATCCTCTACACGTCGGGGACCACGGGGAAGCCGAAGGGCGTCGTCCACACCTATGCCTCGACCCAGGCCGCCATGATCGCGTGGGTCTCCATCGCCTCCCGCCAGCCCGGTGACGTGGGGCTCCTCTACACACCCATGAGCCACTTCGCCGCCCGGCTCATGGACTCGGGCTGGGTCGTCGGGAGCACCGCCGTGATCCTGCAGGCGCCCGATCCCGTCCAGACCTTCGCTGCCATCGAGGAGCACCGGGTCACCCACCTCCTCGCCATCCCCACCCTCCTCCAGGCGTTCCTCGCTCATCCCGAGATCGACCTCCGCGACCTCCGAAGCCTCCGCTTCATCTGCTACGCCGCGGCGCCAGCGTCGGCACCGCTCGTGAGGCGGGCCATCGCCCGCTTCGGCCCCATCCTCCACACCGGCTGGGGCGGGACCGAGGCCTATGGGCTCAACACCCACATGACTCCCGCCGAGCACCAGGCCGCGGTGGACAGCCACGAGGAGCGGCTCCTGTCCTGCGGGCGCGAGAACATCTTCGGCGGGCGAGCGCGGATCCTCGACGAGGCGGGCCGCGACGTTCCCACGGGCGAGGTCGGCGAGGCCTGCGTGCGCGCGCCGTGGATGATGGCGCGCTACTGGAACCGGCCCGACCTCACGCGGGAGACGATTCAGGACGGGTGGCTGCACTTCGGCGACCTCGCGCGCATGGACGAGGCGGGCTACGTCTACCTCGTGGACCGCAAGGGCGACATGATCATCACGGGGGGCTTCAACGTCTACCCGCGCGAGGTGGAGGAGGTGCTCTACCAGCATCCGGCGGTCCTCGAGGCGGCCGTGGTGGGCGTCCCCGACGAGAAGTGGGGGGAGGCCGTGAGGGCCATCGTGGCGCTCCGTCCGGGCCAGATCGCCACGCCGGAGGAGCTGGTCGCCTTCGCCAGGGAGCGGCTCGCGCCCTTCAAGGTCCCGAAGGCCGTCGAGCTGCTCTCGACCTTGCCCAAGACGCCCGTGGGGAAGATCTCGCGGCGCGACGTGAAGGCGCGCTACTGGACGGGCCAGGAGCGGATGATCCACGGCGCCGGGGGCAAGCCGTGAAGCGCAGCCGGCGCGACTGGCATGGCTACTGGACCACAAAGGTCGGCTGGGCCGCCGAGGGGCGGATCACCGTGCGCGGGTACCGTGCGGAGGAGCTGATCCGCCACGCGACCTTCGCCGAGGCCGCCTATCTCGTCATCCGCGGCGATCTGCCGAGCGAGGTCCAGGCCGCCGCGCTGGATGCCGTGCTCCGCTCCGGGCTCGACCAGGCCTTCATCAACTCCGCCGTGCCCGCGGCGCGCTTCGCCGCCTCAGCGGCCCCCGAGTCGCCCGCAGCGGCCATCGCTGCGGGTGTCATCGCCTTCGGCTCGGTGACGGGCTCGCCGCGCCCTTGCGCCGAGATGCTGATCGAGGCCCACGGGGCGATGGTCGAGGAGGGGCTTGCCCCTGCGGCCGCCGCCCGACGGGTCGTGGAGGCGCATGCCCGGCGCGGGGCGAGGATCCCCGGGATCGGCCACCCCATGCACAAGCGCATCGAGCCCCGCGCCCGGGCGCTCCGCGAGGTGGCGGCGGGGGTCGGCGCATGGGGCGCCCATGGGCGCCTTCTCGAGGCCATCGCGCGCGAGGCCCGCCGGCATCACGGCCGTCCGCTGCCGGTGAACC
>JACOVB010000336.1 GCA_016177555.1 Candidatus Rokuibacteriota bacterium | reverse complement strand
TGCGCCGCCCCACGCTCCTCGTCACCTTGCACCCGGTGACGCTCGAGTACGCCGACACGGCGATGCACGCCGACGAGCTCGCCGCGGCGCTCTCCAAGGTGGACGGCGACGTGATCGCCACCTATCCCGGCGCCGACACCGCGGGCCAGACGATCATCGAGCGCCTCGAGGGGCTCGCCGCCTCGCGCCCCGGCACGCGCCTCGTCAAGAGCCTCGGGGACGAGGCCTACGCCTCGCTCCTCCGGGAGGTCGACGTGATGGTGGGCAATTCCTCCAGCGGAATCATCGAGGCCCCGTCCTTCGGACTGCCGGTGGTCAATATCGGCTCGCGCCAGCGCGGACGCCTCCGCGCCGCCAACGTCATCGACGTCGGGTACGGGCGCGACGAGATCCTGGACGGGATGACGCGCGCGCTCGAGCCCGGCTTCCGCGCGGGCCTCGCCGGCCTCGTGAACCCCCATGGCGACGGGCACGCGGCGCCGCGCATCGTCGAGATCCTGCGGGCCGTCGAGCTGGGCCCGCGGCTGATCCAGAAGCGCTTCGCCGACGCACCGCCGGCCTGACGGTGACGATCGGCGTCCTCGCGCACAGGAGGGGCTTCCTCCGCGTCCTGGCCTCGCTGATCCAGGCGGCCCTCGATCGGGGCCACCGCGTGGTGCTCCTGTGGGATCCGGCGCAGGCCAAGCCGGGTGAGGCCGTCACCCCGTCCGATCTCGCCGCCTGGCCCGGCGCGCGGGCCGTCGAGCATCGCTGGGGGCGCCCGCTCGTCCCGGCGCTGAGGCGCGAAGGCGTCGACGCGCTGGTGGCGCCGTCGCTGTATCTCGTCCTGACGGCGGCGTGGGGCTCGGAAATCCCCGCGATACGCAAGGCGGGGATCCGGCTCTACTCAGTGGATTACGCCTTCGAGACGGTGACGGCCGATCCGGAAGGGTACCGGCTCATCGACACGACCTTCTACACGAGCGAGTACCAGCGCGAGCTGCACTGGCGGATCATGGCCGAGGGCTTCGCGCGCCTGGGTCCGGGCGTGGACCGCGCGGCGCGGAGCGCGGTGGCGGGCTCCACCATGATGGATCAGCTCGCCGTCGTGGACCGGGCCGCCGTGCGGAAGCGGTACGGGCTCGCAGCCGACCAGCCTGTCGTGCTCCTCATGTCGCTCAAGATGGCGGTGCCGGATCCGTGGCGCCGGCTGGTCTGGGGGGCGAGCCCCCGGCTCTGGCGGGCCGCGCGCGCCGCGCTGGGCGGGCACGCGGACTGGGTGCCGGACATCGTGCGCGGTCACGGCTACCGCGAGCTGGTGCTGGCGCTGCGCGCCCTCTGCCGGCGCGAGGGGGCGGCGCTCATCGTCAAGTCGCGGGAGAAGAACGAGGACCCGCGCTTCCTCCGTCGCCTCGCGGATGTCTTCGTCTATGACGAGGCGCTCTACCCGTACACCTCCATGGAGCTCATGGCCGTGGCGAGCCTCTGCGTCCACTTCCAGAGTGGCGCCGTGCTCGAGGCCGCCTTCGTTGGCGTGCCGTCGCTCAGCGTGGAGGTCTCCCAGTCGCATCTGCAGGGCTACGCGAGCTTCGACGAGGTGTACGGGGGGCGCCCGGGAAGCCTCCAGAACTTCCCCGGCATCGTGTGGCCGATGGGCCACCGGGAGGCGGTGGGGCTCATCGAGCGCTCCCGGCTCGACGCCTTCGCGGTGGAGCCGGAGGCGCGGCGCCGCTACGTGGAGAAGTTCCTGGGCTTCGACGACACCCGGAGCAGCGTGAGGATCCTCGAGGCCATCGAGCGGGCCGCCTGAGTCAGCGGCGCGGCGCGCCGAGGAGCAGCTCGGCCAGCCGCAGATCCATTGCGTCGTCGATGTTGATCGAGTCCTCTCGGGCCATGATGTACGGCGCCGTCTCCTCCGGATAGAAGGTGCGCTGGGCGCGGAGGACGGGCACGCGGATGGCGTAGATGCCGCCGTTCGGCTGGTAGGCGGGCGGCAGCTCCTGGCGGTGGTCGGCCCGCGCCCCTTCGGGGAAGAGCCAGGAGAGCCGCCCCTCCGTCACGCGCATCATCCACTGGGGCGGATAATCCGGCCGGGTCACGGCCACCACGGCCTCGGCGCTGGGGTCCTCCCGCAACGCCTGGACGGCGCCGTCGATGTGCGCCGCGCGGCGCAGCGGCGCCGTGGCGGGGAGCAGCACGACGAGGTCCGGACGGTGGTTGTCTTTCTCCTCCAGCCAGTCCAGGGCGTGGAGCGCCACGTCCACGGTGCTGCTCCGATCTCCCGCCAGAACCGCGGGGCGCCGGAACGGGACCTCGCACCCCGCCCTGCGCGCCGCGGCCATGATCTCATCGTCGTCGCTCGAGAGGATCACCCGCGAGAGCGTCCGCGCGCCCTTCGCCGCCTCGATGGTGTGGACGATGAGCGGCTTGCCTGCCAGGGGGAGCAGATTCTTCCCCGGCAGCCCCTTCGAGCCGCCGCGGGCCACGATGATCCCCAGCGCCAGGGGCGGCGTCACGATTGCGCCTCCCCGGCATGGCGGTGACCGGCCTCCAGCACGCTGTCGACGATGACCTGGATGTCCGCCCCTCGGGGCAGGAGGAGACTCGCCTCGTGGTACTCGCGCCGGCCTCCGGGGGTCAGCAACGCGTCCATCAGCGGCAGAACCTCGGCGGGATCGCGCGCGACCAGGCCCAGCCCCTGCTCGACTCCATCCGGCACGGCCAGTCCCGCGTACTCGCTCAGGAAGGCCCGAGACTCGGGAGTGGTCATCAGGAAGAGCACGGCGCCGAGAGGGTCCGGGCTCAGCGACGAGAGGAAGGCGTAGTCCATGGAGCAGTGGGAGAAGCAGGTGGTCACGAGATCGCAGGCCACGAGCCATGGCTCCGCGGCCGACATCTCGCTGGCGTCGAAGATCTCCACGCCGGCGCTCCGGAGCGCCGCGAGATGCGCCTCCCGGCGTCCGAGGGACTTCGGATGCTCCCGCAGCACGCAGAGCGGCTTGGCCGGGCGCTCGGTGAGCGCCCCGACCAGGTCGCGGAAGGCGGCCTCGTCGCCGGGGATCTCGGCGGGCTGACCGAAGAAGCCCACCACGGAGCGGCCCCGCGGGGCGCCGAGTCTCTGCCTGACGGAGGCGCGCAGTGCCGGCACGTCCAGCGCCGCATAGCAGGCGTGGCGGAGCGAGCCCACCGGGGTGGCCTCCACGCCCCAGCGCTCCCGGGTCAGCCGGGCCGCGGCCTCGTCCCTCACGAAGTACCGCTCGGCCAGGCCGCCGTCGATGGCGTTGGCATCCCCGGGGAAGTCCTGGAGCGCGAAGGTCGGCCGGCCACCGGCCCGGGCCAGGAGCGCTTCGTCGATCCCGACGCCGATCGAGGAGATCCCCGTCACGACCACATCGGGATCGAGCGTGGCGAGCATCCGCTGCGCGGCCTCGAGGAGCGGGGCCGGATCTCCGCCGGCCTGCACGTGGGTGGAGCCGTCGGGCAGCGCGAAGCGGACCGGCAGCTCGCCGGCGGCCGCGAGGAGATCGAAGGCCGGCGGGCTCGCCACGAGCGTCGTCTCGAGCCGCGGGTCGTCGCGGAGCGCTGCGGCCAGGGCGGCCACCTGGGCCACCGCGCCCGCATCGCGGGCGGACAGCAGCAACCGCACCCGCCTCACGGCCGCGCCAGTCCCGCTGCCACCACGGCCTCGGCCAGCGCCCAGTCCTCGGGGGTGTCGATGTCGATGCCCTCGATCGTGTCGGTGGGAAGGGCGCGAAGCCGCGGCGGGAAGAGCCGCCGCTGGCGCGCGAGGCTCTCTCGCATGATGAGGTAGAGAGTGCCGTTGGGGGTGAGCGTGACGGGCACCTCCTGCCGGCGGATGCGCTCCTCCCACGCGGCGAGCGGGACCAGGAGCCCGTCCTCTCCCTCGCGGTAGAGGAGCGAGGGGCTCCGCTCGATGCGGGTGGCGCCGATCACGCCCTCCGTGCCGGGCAACGCCAGCAGGTCGAGCGCCTGCCGGAGGCGCTCCGGCCGCCTGAAGGGGCACGTGGGCTGGAGCAGCATGACCGCCCCCGGAGCGAAGCCGGCGCGGTCCTCCATGAAGCGCAACGCGTGGTCGACCACGTCCACCATCTCGCTGTCGTCCTGCGCCAGCGCGGCGGGGCGAAGGAACGGGGTCTCGAGGCCGAAGGAGCGCCCGGCCTCGGCGATGCCCGGGTCCTCCGTGGTGAGGACGGCGCGCGCGGCGACGCCGGAGGCGGCGATGGCCCGCGCCGTCCAGCCCAGCAGCGGCAGGCCCCCGAGCGGCTTGAGGTTCTTCCCCGGCAGCCCCTTGGAGCCCGCGCGGGCGGGGACCAGGATCAGGAGACCTGGTGGCGGAGTGTCCACTGCCCTCCCTCCCGCGTCCACAGGTGCGGGGAGCGGAACTGGTCCACGATCTCCCGGAAGCGGGCCTCGGGGATGCCCATGTACTCGAGGTTCTCCTGGAACCACTTCTCCGGGAACTCGCCGTCGAAGCGCCGCACCAGCGCCACGCCTTCCTCGCGGGTGAGGTGGCCGTTGCGGATCTCCTGCGCGGCGTCGTAGGAGGCCCGCCCCAGCCCGAACTTGATGTACGTCGTGTAGTAATGCAGGCCGTCCATGCGGTCGTCGATGCTGTTGTACTTCGAGTACGTCCCCTCGGTGCGCTCCGTGTTGGCCTCGAACTGCGCGTGCTCGACGGCGTAGTAGTAGCACTCCTGCGGCACCCACCTGAGGTAGTAGCCGAGGTACCGCACGTCGATCTTCTTGTCGGCCAGGAGCTGGGGATCGCCCGGCAGGTAGGGATCCAGATCCCTGGTGGTGATGCCGTGGGCGGCGAGGTCGGGCACGCGCAACCCGCCCAGGTGGAGGTCCTCGAGCCGGCCGCCCTGCGTGTAGTAGCGCGGATCGCGCCGGGCCGTGACGGCCTCGTCGTGCGGGTTGCCGTACTCCACCTCGTTCTCGCCGTAGATCACCAGCGGGATATCCCAGAGCGCGGCGAACTTCGGCGGCAGGCACTTCTGGCCGAAGATGAATGGCTGGAACGGGTGCAGGAGGTTCTCGAAGGCCAGCCGCGTGAGCGTCCGGTGCACCCGGCCGTTCGGCGTGCAGAGGAAATTGT
>JACOVB010000335.1 GCA_016177555.1 Candidatus Rokuibacteriota bacterium | reverse complement strand
GCCGAGGTGAGGACGGATCCGCGCGTGCAGGAGATCTACTTCGGCGCGGGCGAGATCATGGCATGCTGAAGGTCGACGACCTCCACACCTACTACGGCGACAGCCACATCCTCCAGGGCGTGTCGCTCGAGATCCCGCGCGCGGGGATCGTCGGCATCCTCGGGCGGAACGGCGCCGGCAAGACCACGCTCGTCCGGTCGGTGATGGGCTTCACGCCGGCGCGCCGCGGCCGGATCCTGTTCGACGAGGCGGAGATCACGCGCCTCCGGCCGTATCGCATCGCGCGGCTGGGCATCTGCATCGTGGCGCAGGGGCGCCAGATCTTCCCGTCGCTCGATGTCGCCGAGACGCTCGCGGTCGGCGCCCGGCCGAAGCCGGACGGGTGGACTGCCGAGAAGGTCTACGAGCTGTTCCCGCCGCTCCGCGAGCGCGCGCGCCATCCGGCAGGACGCCTGTCGGGGGGCGAGCAGCAGATGCTGGCCATCGGGCGGAGCCTGATGACCAACCCCTCGCTTCTCCTGCTCGACGAGCCGACGGAGGGGCTCTCACCGCTCTACATCGAGACGGTCGGGCACGTCATCCGCACGCTGCAGCAGAGGGGGATGTCGATGCTGCTCGTGGAGCAGCGGCTGCGATTCGCCCTGCTCTACTCCGACTACGTCCACATCATGAGCCGCGGCAAGATCGTTCACTCCTCGTCGCCGCAAGAGCTGGCCAAGGACGAGGACGTGCGGGCGAGATACCTCGGCGTCTGACGCCGGCCGGGCGGGCAATCACACTCCATGCGGATCCACGGGCGGGCGGCGAGGGCGTCGGGCGCGGGACCCCCCGGAGGGCTGCGATCCGGCCCTGCCGGCGCGTCAGTCGGCCGGCAGCCGCTGACCCAGGTAGTCCCAGTCGCGGTTGAAGCGGTACGAGTGCTGGCGGGGCGGCTGCGGCGCCTGCGTCTCGAGCCAGCGCACCCTCGCATCGGTCCGGTTGTAGAAGGCGTGGACCGAGCCGACGCCGGTCCAGAAGACGTCCCCGGGGCGCAGCACGTAGGACCGGCCGTCCGCGACCCCCTCGACCTCGCCCTCGAGCATGAAGTAGGCCTCCTCGAAGGGATGGTCGTGGGGGTGCGCGACGCCGCCGGCCTGGTACTCGACCATGAACATCGTCAGGAGATTCGCCTCCAGGCGCTGGTCAACGAGCATCTTGACGGCGATGCCGCTGTAGGCGAGGAGGGCCGTCGCCATGCTGGCGGAGACGGTGGGCTCGCTGACGGCGCTGCCCCGCTTCAGCCGGTCCACGTCCATCTGCCCCTCGTCGAGGCGGAAGAAGTGCCGGCAGCGCGGGTCGCGGATGTCGAGCGGCCGAGGGCGGTCGCCGAAGGCGGGCTCGGGCGTGAAGAAGGTGTCGGGGGGCTCCGTGTGCGGGTCCCGCGGACGGGGCGCGAGCATGTCGAGCCAGCGGCACGCGCGCGCGCCGAGGTTCCGCCAGGCGTGAGGGACGCCGAGAGGGATCAGCCCGCACTGCTGCGGCGCCAGCTCGAAGGTCTCGCCGCCCAGGGCGAGCTGCGGCGTGCCCTCGAGGACGAAGAAGGCCTCCTCGTGCGAGTGCACGTGCCCGCTCTGGTGCCCCCCGGGGGAGAGCTCGCAGGCCCCGAAGCCCATGTGAACCGAGCCCGCCACCCCGTCGACCAGCGACTGCCGACGGAAGCCGGTGCTCCGCCCGCGGTAGGCGTCGGGCGTGGACATGGCCGCGGGATCCAGACGGCCGACGTGATGCATGGCGGCTCCTCTCGGCGGCGGTAGGGTGCCCGGCGGCCCGGACACCCCGCCGCGGCGGTGCCGGGCGTCCCATATATGCAGCGCGGCGGGCGCCTGTCAAGTCGTGGGAGCGGGGGTGGCGTGTGGGACTGACGGCCGAGGTCATCGTGGATCGCATCCAGGAGGGACGTTCATGACGCTCAGACACCGTGGATTCCTCAGCGCACTTGCCGGTCTCACCATCCTCGCCCTGGTCGCCGCGGCAGGCGCCGCCCCCTCCGGGCAGCCGATCCGCGTCGGCGGCACGCTGGCCCTCACCGGACCGCTGGCGGCGACCGCGCTCGTGCACAAGATCGTCGGCGAGATCTACGTGGAGCAGCTCAACAAGAAGACCGGGCTCCTGGGCCGGCCGGTCGAGTGGGTCCTGTTCGACGACCAGTCGAAGCCCGACCTCACGCGCACGCTCTACGAGAAGCTGATCACCGTCGACAAGGTCGACGTGCTCATCGGCCCCTACGCGACCGGCGGCATCCTCTCGGCCATGGCCGTCGCCCAGCGCCACGAGAAGATGCTCGTGCACCATTCCTTCGGCATCCCGCACCTGGCGAAGTACGAGATGCACTTCCCGACCTGGCCCATCGGCCCGGAGCCGGCGCGGACGTTCCCCAACCTGCTCTTCGACGCGCTGGCCTCCTCCGCCAAGCCCCCGAAGACGGTCGCCATCGTGACGAGCAAGTTCCCCTCGGTGCACTTCATGTCCGTGGGCGCCCGCGAGGTGGCGGCGAAACGCGGCCTCCGCGAGGTGCTCTATCTCGAGTTCGAGTTCGGCAACCGGGACTTCGGCGCCATCGCGGCACGCGTCCGCGACGCGAACCCCGACTTCATGTGGATGGGGGCCATCGGGCTCGAGGGCAACGGGCTCCTCGAGGCGCTGAAGAAGCTCGACTACACGCCCAAGAGCCACTTCTACCTCTATCCGGCGCCGGGCCCGCTGGCGCTGGCCCCGGAGGGCAAGTACGCGCTCTCCAGCACGGCCTTCGAGGAGCATCCGCCGCTCACCTCGAATCCCACGGCCGCCGAGTTCGTGAAGCTCTTCCGCGAGCGGGCCGCGAAGGCCGGCCTGCCCTACCAGTCGGCCGACGTCCAGGCGGGCGGCTCCTACGCGGCCTGGCAGCTCATCCAGGCGTCGGTGGAGGCGACCAAGAGCCTGGACGACAAGACCCGCGCCAAGTGGCTCAGGCAGAACCGCGTCGACACCATCCTCGGCAAGCTCCGGTTCGACGGCCCCAACAACTACGGGGACGACCTCTCCAAGGTGAAGCAGGTCCAGAACGGCAAGTGGCTGATCGTCTGGCCCAAGGAGTTCGCGGCGCCGGGCGCCCGGCTCCTGGTGCCCTGAGGGGCGCCGCCCGGGCCCCCGCGGCATGCCGAGCCTGACGCTCCTCGGGCAGTCGCTCCTCTCCGGGCTCTTCATCGGAGGGCTGTACGGCCTGCTGGGGCTCGGGCTCGGCCTCTCCTGGGGGCTCCTGCGCCTGATCAACCTGGCGCACTTCGCGCTGGTGTTCCTGGGCGCGTACCTCACCTACCACCTCGCCGGGACCGGCGGGATGAATCCCTTCCTGACGGTGCTGCTCATCGCGCCCGCCTTCTTCGTGCTGGGGGTGGCGCTGCAGTGGGCCTTCGACGCGTTCCGCGTCAACGAGCTCGCGTCGCTGCTGGTCACCTTCGGCCTCACCGTGGTCATCGAGAGCGTGATCCAGTGGGTGTGGACGGCCGACTTCCGGCGCCTCGAGTCCCCGTACGCGACCATGTCGTTCCGTCTCGGCCCGCTGTTCGTGCCGGTGACCGAGCTCTGCATGCTGCTCGCGGCCGCGGCGCTGTCGTTCCTGACGTGGGCATGGCTGCGCTTCACCTGGGTCGGCAAGGGCATGCGGGCGAGCGTCGAGGACCCGGACATCGCCGCGGCCTTCGGCGTCTCCCCCCGGCGGCTGGCGCTGCTGCTCTCGGGCGTCGGGGCAGCCTACGCCGGCGTGGCGGGGACCTTCGTGGCGCTCGTCTACACGCTGGCGCCCTCGCAGATCTATGCGTGGATCGGCGTGGTCTTCGCCGTCGTCATCCTCGGCGGCCTCGGCAATCCGCTGGGCCCCCTGGTGGCGGGCATCGGCATCGGGCTGAGCGAGTCGGTCACCATGGCGGTAGCGGAGCCTTCCTGGGCGCCGCTGGTGTCCTTCGCGCTGCTCATCCTTGTCCTGGTGCTCCGGCCCGATCGGCTCTGACATGCCGCGACCGGCCGGCGCCGCCGCCTTCCTCGTGGCAGGACTCGCCCTCGCGCTCGTCCCGGCCCTCCGCCCGCCGGCCTTCGTCGAGTCCTTCCTCTACCTGGTCTTCCACTGGATCGCGCTCGCCACCTCATGGACCATCCTCAGCGGCTTCTCGGGCTACTTCTCGTTCGGCCACGGCGCGTTCTTCGGCGCCGGCATGTACGCCGCGGCGACGCTGGCCGTCAGCTTCGGCATGCCCTTCGCGTGGACCTTGCCCGCCGCCGGGGGCGTGGCGGCGCTCCTGGGCCTGGGGGTCGGGGCGGTGGTGTTCCGCGTCCGACGGCTCCGGGGAGAACTGTTCGCGCTGCTGACGCTCGCGGTCACCTTCGTGCTGGCCACCATCGTGCTCAACACGCGGATCGACGGCGGCCCCGGGGTGTTCCTGGCCGCGGTGGCGGTCCCGAAGATCTTCGCCAGCGCGGCGTCCACGATCTACGTGCTGGGCCTGGCCGTGGCGCTGGCCGCGGTGGGCGCCGCCTGGATCGTGCAGGGCGCCCGGCTCGGCCGGGGCCTCTTCGCCATCGCCGACGACGAGGACGTGGCTGAAGTGCTGGGCGTCCCCACCTACCGCTTCAAGCTCATCGCCCTCGGTCTCTCCTGCTTCCTGGCCGGCGTGGCCGGGGGCATCCACGCGATCTTCGTCACCTACGTCACCGTGGCCGAGACCTTCTCGATCACGGTGCCGCTCTACGTCGTCCTCATGTGCGTGCTGGGCGGCGCCCGGCACTGGCTGGGCCCGGCCGTGGGGGCCACGTTCGTGACCCTCCTCACCTACGCCTTCGTCGGGGGAGAGTGGGCCGTCGTCGGGCGCGCCGTGGTCGGGCTCACGCTCATCGCGGTGATCCTCTTCCTGCCCCAGGGGCTCTTCGGGCTCGTGGGCCGCCGCCGCCCCGGCCGGGCCCCCGCGGCGGTGCCGGCCGGCGAGCCGGCCCCGGCCGCCAGCCGGCTCCTGTCCCAGCCAGCCCCCGACGGGAGCGCGCCCCCCGGGCGGGGGCCGGCCTCCCGCCCGCTGGTGCGCTGCGAGGGCGTGCGCAAGGCCTTCCACGGCGTCCAGGCGCTGGCCGGCGTTGACTTCGAGATCCGCGAGGGGGAGATCCTGGGCCTGGTGGGGCCCAACGGCTCGGGCAAGTCGACGCTCGTCAACGTCATCAGCGGCTATTACCGTCCCGACGCCGGCCGCATCCTCTTCAACGGCACGGACCTCGCCCGCCAGCCCGGGCACCGCATCGCCCGGCTGGGTGTCGCGCGCACCTATCAGATCCCGCGGCCCTTCGCGCGCCTGACGGTCCAGGACAATGTCACGCTGGCGGGCATGTTCGGCGGGGGGCGCCTCGACCGCGGACGGGCCGAGCGGGAGGCCCGCCAGTGGCTCGACTTCGTCGGCCTCGCCGACCGCGCCGCGGCCCTGCCCACGGAGCTGAACCTGCATCAGCGCAAGTTCCTCGAGCTGGCGCGCGGGCTGGCCTCGGGGCCCCGGCTCGTCCTGCTGGACGAGGTCCTCTCGGGCCTGACGCCCTCGGAGATCGCCGCCGCGCTGGCGCTCGTGCGGGAGATCCGCCGGCGGGGCGCCACCATCCTCTTCATCGAGCACATCATGCGGGCCGTGGTGGACCTGACCGACCGGGTCGTGGTGCTGAACCACGGCCAGCTCATCGCCGAGGGCCGGCCGCGGGAGGTCATCAGGCAGCCGGAGGTCATCGCCGCCTATCTCGGGAAGGCCTATGCTTGAGGCCGAGGACCTCCACGTCGGGTACGGGGATGCCCCGGCCCTCTGGGACATCTCGCTCACGGTGGGCCACGGCGAGTGCGTCGCCGTGGTGGGCCCCAACGGCGCGGGCAAGACGACGCTGATCAACGCCATCGCCCGCCTGCTCCCGATCCGGCGGGGCCGCCTGCGTCTGGATGGAGCCGACGTCACGGCCAGCAGCGCCCAGGAGGTATGCCAGCGGGGCGTCGCCATCATTCCGGAGGGCCGGCGGCTCTTCGGCGGCATGACCGTGGAGGAGAACCTCGAGCTCGGCTGCTACCGGCGGGCCGTGCGCGGCGCCCGGAGCGAGAGCCTCGAGCGCGTCTACGCCATCTTCCCCATCCTCCGCGAGCGGCACCGCCAGCTGGCCGGCTCCCTCTCGGGCGGGCAGCAGCAGATGCTGGCCATCGGGCGGGCGCTGATGGCCCGGCCGCGGCTCCTCCTGGTGGACGAGCCCTCGCTCGGCCTGGCCCCGGCGGTGGTGGACCAGGTCTTCGAGGTCGTGCAGGCCATCCACCGCGACGGCGTCTCGATCCTGCTCATCGAGCAGAACGTCGTCAAGGCGCTGGAGATCGCGGAACGCGCCTATGTCCTCGAGGGGGGACGGGTGGTCTCCCAGGGCCAGCCGGGCGAGCTGCTGGCCCAGTCGCATATCCGGGAGGCGTATCTCGGCGCCGACCTCGCCTGACGGGGAGGCGGCATGAGACCGCCGTCCGCCCCCCGGGGCGAAGGCCGGCTCAGCCTCTCCCCTGGCTCCGCAGGAAGGTCGCGATGGCGCTCGCGTCCCGGCTTCCGAGCCCCGCCGCGATGGCTGCCCCCGCCGTCGCCCGGTTGACCGTGGCCTGGTCCATCCTGGCCCCCACCTGCGCCGCCAGGGCGAGGATCAGGTCCAGGTCCTTGGCCGCCAGGTCCAGTCTGAAGGTCACGGGCGTCTCGTCGGGGCGCTCGAAGGCGGCGCGCTTGTAGAGCACGAAGGGCGCCGCGCCCGCGCCCGCGGCGAAGACGTCGTAGGCCGCGCTCCGGGCCACGCCTGCCTTCTCGGCCAGCACGAGGGCCTCGGACAGGGCCACGTTGATCGCGTGCACGAGGGCGTTCACGGCGAGCTTCACCGTGGCGCCGCTGCCGAGAGCCCCCACGTGGAAGAGCCTGGCGGACAGGGCCGCCAGCACCGGCCGGGCGCGCTCGAGCACGGGGGCCTCACCGCCGACCATAATGGTGAGCTGGCCCGCCTCGACCAGCGCCACGCTCCCGGAGACAGGGGCGTCCAGCAGCGCTGCGCCGCGGGCCTCGATGGCCGGGCGGATCGCATGGACGGTCTGCGGCGCGATCGTGCTCGTCTCGAGCACCACCGTGCCCGCGGCGAGCGCAGCCGCGGCGCCGGCGGCGCCGGTGTAGACGTCCTTCACGGCCAGGTCGTCGGCCAGGCTGCTGAGCACGACCTCGGCCCCGGCCACGGCCTCCTGCGCGCTCCGGGCCACGCGCGCCTCCACCGGCGCCGCCACGGCCTCGGCCCGTTCCCGGCTCCGATTCCACACCGTGACGTCGAACCCGGCCCGGCGCAACGTCCCGACCATGGCGCCGCCCATCCGCCCGGCCCCCAGAAGCGCAACCCGCCCGCCCTCACGCATGGCCCCTCCGTCCTCCCGTCCGCGGCCGCGCCGGCGATCCCACGGGATCTCTCAGAGCACCACCCAGCCGCCATCCACGTTGAGATCCACGCCGTTCATGGCGGGGTTCTCCAGGAGGAAGACGGTCGCCCCGACGATGTCCCGCATCGTGGCGAGCCGGCCCGTCGGCGTCCGCGCCCTGACGCGCTCCAGCGCCTCGGTCTTGTCCGCCCAGTAGGGGCTGTCGCCCACGATGCCCGGGTGCAGCGCATTCACCCGGATGGGCGCCAGCTCGATCGCCAGGGTCCGGACCAGCGCCGAGACGCCGCCGTTCACCGTGCTGACCGTCGTGGAGCCCGGGTAGGGCCGCTCCTTCGCGAGGCCGCCGAAGAGGACAATGGCGCTGTCCTTCTCCAGGCGCGAGGCCAGCGCGTGCACGACCTCGGTGTAGCCCACCAGCTTCAGCGTGGCCAGCCGCACCGCGCGGCCCACGTCGTAGTCGCGCACGGTGTTCTGGTCCCGCTCGATGGCGGTGATCACGAGCTGGCCGACGGGCCCCACCTCCGCCAGGCTGCCGGCGATCGCTTTCGGTTCCGCCAGGTCCAGCCCCAGGCCGCGCGTGCGGCCGCCGATCTCGCCCGCCACGGCCGCGGCGCGCGCCCGGTCGCGCCCCGAGATCACGACGTCGCGGCCGCGCCCTGCGTAGTGCCGCGCCACCTCCTTGCCGAGCCCCGCCGTCCCGCCGACCACGACCACGCTCCCGGAGCCTTCCACGTTGTCCTCCTTCGCCTTGAGTGTCGACCGCGCGCGCGCCGGAGCCCCGGCTACCTCGACTCGATGAGCCACTGGCGGCACCAGTCCGCCGCCTCCTTCCCCGCGATCGCGAGGTGGGACAGGTTGCTGTACATGCTCATGTGGGTGCTCTTCCGCTGGACGAACAGCTTCTTCTTGCTCGTCGCGATCTCGCCGAAGGCGGGGACCTCCCGCTCCCACATCGTCAGGTCGTCGCCCTCCGCGACGATCATGAGCGTCGGGGTGTCGAGGATCCGGGGAAGGAAGGGGCGGACGTCGTAGGCCCAGACGTGCTCGACGGACTGGATCGTGCTGTGGTGCTCGTGCCGCGGCGCCGTCGTCTCCTTGATCTTCATGAAGACGGGCCGCGTCTCCGGGTGCGGCCAGGTGACCACCTCGGTCTTGGGGTCGCCCGAATGCGGGATCGTGCCGTGCCGGCCGGTGAGGTACCGCTGCCGCCGCTCCTGGTTGACCAGCGCCGTCAGCTCCCGGAAGCCGACCGAGCCATGGGCGCGCATGGAGTTGTACCAGCCCTCGATGATGGGGATCTGCGACACGACGCACTTCACGCGGGGATCGAGGGCGCCGACGACGAGGGCATGCCCGCCGCTGTAGGAGATTCCCCAGACGCCGATGCGCTCGCGGTCGATGACGCCCTCGTACTCGTCGAGGTAGCTCAGCGCGTCCACCGCCGAGCGGTAGTCGGCGATCTGCTTCCAGGGGTCGAGGTGCTGCCGTGGCTCCCCGTCGCTGGCCCCGAG
>JACOVB010000334.1 GCA_016177555.1 Candidatus Rokuibacteriota bacterium | reverse complement strand
GTACAAGGCGCAGGGGCTCGTGGTCCTGGCGATCTCGATGGACTCCGAAGGGGCCTCGGTGGTCGACCCCTTCGTGAAGCAGCACGCGCTCACCTTTCCGATCGGGCTCGACCGGAAGGGGGCGGTGGCGGGGCTCTATGGGGTCCGGGCGCTGCCCTCCACCATGATTATCGACCGCCAGGGGAACCTGTCGCTGATCGCCCTGGGGCCGCGGGAGTGGGATGGCAAGGCGGCGCACTCGCTCTTTGAGTCCATGCTGAGGTAGGGAGTTCCAAGTGCCTGAGTCTTTTGGCGTTGTTGTCGCGTTCACCGCTGGGCTCTTCTCCTTCCTGTCCCCTTGTGTCCTGCCGCTGTTCCCCTCCTACCTGTCCTTCATCACGGGCATGTCCGTGGACCGTCTCGCCGGGGAGGTGACGGCCGCTGCGCGGACGCGGGTCATGCTCCACTCGCTGGCCTTCATCGTGGGCTTCACCGCGGTGTTCGTGAGCCTGGGGGCTTCGTTCAGCGCCGCCGGGCAGCTCCTCCTCGACTACCGCGACTGGATCCGCATCGCGGGCGGGAGCCTGATCGTGCTCTTCGGTTTGTACATCGCCGGGATCCTGAGGCTGGGGGCGCTCGGTCGGACTCATCAGTTCCAGATCCGGAGCAAGCCGGCCGGGCTCCTCGGGTCCTTCGCCGTCGGGCTCACCTTTGCCATCGGCTGGACGCCATGCGTGGGCCCCATCCTCGGCTCGATCCTGACGCTGGCGAGCAACGAAAAGACCGTGAGCGAGGGCGTGGGGCTCCTGCTGGCGTACTCCGCGGGACTCGGGTTGCCATTCCTCCTCTTCTCGCTCGGGCTCGGCGCCTTCCTCAAGTTCTTCAAGCGCTACCGCCCGCTGCTCCCCGTCGTGGAGCGCGTGGCCGGCGTCCTGCTCATCGCCGTCGGCGTCCTGGTCGCCAGCAACTACTACATCGTGCTGAACGCCTGGGCCATCGGCCTCACCCCCGAGTGGCTCCTCAAGCGCCTCTGATGCGCGTCCGGATCCGCGTCCCCGCCACCTCCGCCAACCTGGGCCCGGGCTTCGACGTCCTGGGCCTCGCCCTGGCGCTTCACAACGAGATGACCTTCGAGGAGTCCGACGGGGTGTCGGTGTCCATCGAGGGCGAGGGGGCGGGCCGCATCGAGACGGGCGGCGACAACGTGGTCGTGCGCGGAGCCCGCATGGCGTTCGAGGCTGCGGGGCGCCCCTGGAAAGGCGTGCGGCTTCACTGCGTGAATCGGATCCCACCGAGCCGCGGTCTCGGCTCGAGCGCCGCGGCCTGGGTGGGCGGGCTTGTGGGGGGCAATGCGCTCTGCGGCGCCCCGCTGGACCGGGAGGCCCTCCTCTCCCTGGCCGCGCGCGCCGAGGGGCACCCCGACAACGTGACGGCGGCGCTGCTGGGCGGGCTCACGGTCTCCTGCTGGGCCGGCGATCGCGTCGCCGCTGCCTCGGTGCCCGTCCCCGGGAACATCCACTGGGTGGTGCTCGTTCCCGAGACGGAGGGGTCCACGCGCGAGGCTCGCGCGGTACTGCCCGACCGCGTGTCGCGAGCGGATGCCGTGTTCAATCTCCAGCGCGTGAGCCTGTTTCTGGCAGCGCTCGGTGCCGGGCGGAGCGATCTGCTCCCGGTCGCCATGGAGGATCGGCTGCACCAGCCGTACCGGTGGCCGCTCTTCCCGTGGCTTCCGGGTACCGTCGCTGCGGGCCTGGAGGCGGGGGCACTCGGATGCGTGCTGAGCGGTGCCGGTCCGTCGCTCCTGGCGGCGGTGACCGACTCGCCCGGGCGTGTCGCGGAGGCGATGGAGGGGGCGCTGCGCAGGGCAGGCGTCGAGGGACGGGCGCTGGTCCTGCCCGTCGACACGGCCGGCGCCGTGTGGGATCGGGTCTCGTAACTTGACTCCTCCTCCGAGGCGTGAGTACCATCCACCCATGAGCACGGAGCGGAGGGCCGATCGTTGATCAAGAGTGATCGGTGGATCACGCGGATGGCCCTCGAGCACGACATGATCAAGCCATTCGGGGACAGGCAGGTCCGCGCGGGCATGATCTCGTACGGCGTGTCCTCGTACGGGTACGACCTGCGGATCTCGGACGAGTTCAAGATCTTCACCAACATCAACAACACCATCGTGGATCCCAAGGCGTTCGACCCGCGCTCCTTCGTGGATTTTCAGGGCGAGGTGTGCATCATCCCCCCGAACTCCTTCGCCCTGGGGCGGTCGGTCGAGTACTTCAAGATCCCGCGCAACGTGCTCACGATCAGCGTGGGGAAGTCCACGTACGCTCGCTGCGGCATCATCACCAACGTGACGCCCTTCGAGCCCGAGTGGGAGGGGTTCGTGACGCTGGAGATCAGCAACACCACGCCGCTTCCCGCCAAGATCTACGCCAACGAGGGTATCGCCCAGGTCCTCTTCTTCGAGTCTGACGAAGCCTGCCAGACGTCGTACGCCGACCGGCAGGGGAAATACCAGGGCCAGCAGGGGATCGTGCTCCCCACGGTCTAGGCCCCGGTGCCGGCCTCTTCCGGGAGGCCAGGAGGTGAACGGTCCCATGGCTGAGCAGAAGAAGAAGGAGACGAGGCCCACCAAGCCCCCGGAGGGCGACGACGCCGCGGCAGGCAGCGCGGAGCTCGCCAAGAAGGGCAAGAAGATCAAGGAAGATCTGGACAGTCTCCTGGGCGAGATCGACGACATCCTCGAGGAGAACGCCGAGGAGTTCGTCAAGAGCTACGTCCAGCGCGGAGGGGAGTAAGAGGTGCCCATCTACGAGTACCGGTGCCGGGGTTGCGAGGGCGAGTTCGAGAAGCTGGTGGATGCGCGCGCGGTCGTGGCCTGCCCGTCATGCGGCAGCCCGCAGGTGATGCGTCTCCTCTCGCTCTTCGGCGCCAAGACGGAGAGCCGGCTCGCCGGCTCGGCGGGGCCGTCCGCCGGCGGCTGTTGTGGGGGCGGTGGATGCAGCTGCCACTAGCAGGCCGCTGAAAAAGGCCCATCTGCGGAGGTACGGCGTCCTCAGCCGCACGCTCAACGTGGCTCGCTCACGCTCGCCCGGATCTCCGGGTCCGCTCGCCTCGCCTCCGGCTCGGCTCGCCAAGCGGAGTACGTCTCGCGTGCGGCCGTCGGGCGCCGCCTCGCATCTGGACCTTTTGGAGCAGCCTGCGGGTTTGTCAGCAGCCTGCTAGGGGCATCGCGCGCCGGCGCTGAGACAGGGGCAACGCCATGCCGAGGACGCCGATCGAGCCCCGGTTCACGATCGAGTACCTGTCCATCCTCGATAGCGAGGGCAATCTCGACTCGGCCCTCGAGCCCGGCATCCCGCCGGACGACCTCAAGCGTCTGTACCGTGCCATGGTGCTGGGCCGCCGCCTCGACGAGCGGATGGTCCGGCTCCAGCGCCAGGGCCGGATCGGCACCTTCGCCCCGATCAAGGGGCAGGAGGCGGCGCAGATCGGGAGCATCTTCGCCCTCCGCAACACGGACTGGATGGTCCCGTCCTTCCGCGAGACGGCGGCCATGCTCTGGCGGGGCTGGCCCATCGAGCAGCTGCTCTGCCTCTTCGCCGGGCGGCTCGAGGGCGGCCAGCCCGCGCCGGACCAGCACGACCTGCCGATCACGATCCCCGTGGCCACCCAGCTCCCGCATGCGGTGGGGCTCGCCTATGCCGCCCAGTATCGCGGCGACGACGTGGTCGTCATGGCCTATTGCGGGGACGGGGCGACCTCCGAGGGGGACTTCCACGAGGCGCTGAACTTCGCGGGGGTCTGGCACGTGCCCGCCGTGTTCGTCGTCCAGAACAACCAGTGGGCGATCTCCCTGCCGCTGAAGAAGCAGACGCACTCGGCCACGCTGGCACAGAAGGCTCTCGGCTACGGCTTCCCCGGCATCCAGGTGGACGGCAACGACCTCCTGGCGGTGTACGCGGCGAGCCGCGAGGCCGTGGCGCGGGCGCGCGACGGGGAGGGCCCCACGCTCATCGAGTGCGTGACCTACCGGCTGGGCGTGCACACCACCGCCGACGATCCCACGCGCTACCGCTCCGACGAGGAAGTGAAGGCGTGGGAGCGGAAGGACCCGCTCCCCCGGGCGCGCGCCTACCTCGAGAAGAAGAACCTGCTGGACGATGGCCTCGAGGCGCAGGTGGACGCCGAGATCGCCCGGGCCGTGGAGCGCTTCGAGACGATGGCGGAAGCCGATCCCCTGACCATCTTCGATCACGTCTTCGCGGAGCGGCCGGCACACCTGGAGGCGGAGCGCGCCGAGCTCCGCGAGCGGCTGGGCGCCGATCCGCCGCGCCCGGTGGACGAGGAGCGCCCGCTGCCGACGCCCATGCGCGGCCAGAGGAAGACGAGCCGATGGGCAAGCTGAACATGGTCAAGGCGCTGAACCTCGCCCTGCTCCAGGAGATGGAGCGCGACGACGGGGTGGTGATCATCGGCGAGGACGTGGGGGTGGACGGCGGCGTCTTCCGCGTCACGGAGGATCTCCACCGTCAGTTCGGAGGCACCCGCGTGATCGACAGCCCGCTGGCGGAGGCCGCGATCATCGGGACCGCGGTGGGCATGGCGCTGTACGGGCTCAAGCCGATCTGCGAGATCCAGTTCTCGGGCTTCGCCTTCCAGTGCTTCCACCAGATCGAGAACCACGCGGCCCGCTACCGGGCGCGCTCCCAGGGGCGCTTCCACTGCCAGATGGTGCTGCGGATGCCCTATGGCGGCGGGGTGCGGGCCCTCGAACATCACACCGAGAGCGAGGAGCAGTTCTACGCCCACATTCCCGGTCTCAAGATGGTGATCCCCTCGGGGCCGCGCACGGCGCGCGCGCTCCTGGCCAGCGCTATCCGCGACCCGGATCCCGTCATCTTCTTCGAGTCCAAGGCGCTCTACCACGCCGCCAAGGAAGAGGTGCCGGACGAGATCGAGACCATGCCCATCGGGCGCGCCCGGATCGACCGGGAGGGACGGGACCTCACGCTCATCGCCTACGGAGCCATGCTGCGCGTCGCGCGCGAGGCCGCCGGGGTGCTGCGGGAGGAGGATGGCGTCGAGGTGGAGGTCATCGACCTCCTCACCGTCTCGCCGCTCGACCGCGAGACCCTCAGTGCCTCCGTCCAGAAAACCGGCCGCGCGGTGGTCGTGCATGAGGCTTCGAGGAGCTTCGGCCCCGGGGCCGAGATCGCCGCCAGCATCATGGAGGGGGCCTTCCTGTCCCTGGAGGCGCCAGTGCGCCGCGTGACGGCCTACGACGTTCCCTTCGTGGGCTTCGCCCGCGAGTGGGTGCACATCCCGGACGCGGCGCGCGTCGCGGCCGCCTGCCGCGAGACGCTGGCCTATTGAAGGGCGAGCCGCAGCCGCAGGCGAGGCGAGCGGATAAGGACAAGACCATGGCGCGGCGATTCGTGCTGCCCGATCTGGGAGAGGGCCTCACCGAGGCCGAGATCGTCACGGTGCTGGTCGCCGAGGGTGACCTGATCCGCGAGGACGCCCCGTTCCTGGAGGTCGAGACCGACAAGGCGCAGGTCGAGATTCCCTCGCCGATGGCGGGCCGGATCGAGAAGATCCACGTGCGGCCGGGCCAGACGGTCAGGGTCGGCGAGGTCCTCGTCACCTTCGCCGACGCGGACGAGGTGGCTGGCCGCCCCGCTCAGGCGCCGCCGGCCCCGGGGCTCGGGCCCACGGGTGCGGCGACCCGCGAAGCTGCGGCCGCGCCCGCGCACGATGGGGCACCCGTTCCCGCGACACCTGCGACGAGGCGCCTCGCCCGCGAGCTGGGCGTGGATCTCCGTGGCGTGCGAGGCACCGGCGCCGCGGGCCGCGTCACCGAAGTGGATGTGCGAGCCGCAGCCGGAGGCGAGGCGAGCGGAGATGGAGAATCCCCGAGCGGAGCGAGGGAGCGAGCCGCAGCCGGAGGCGGACCCTCGCCCGCCCCCGCGCGCCCCGCGGCGAAGCCGCTCGCCACGGTCGGCCTCGAGCCCCCGCCGCTGCCGGCCTTCGAGCGGTGGGGGCCGGTGGAGCGCGCCCCGCTCTCGCATCTGAGGCGCACCATCGCCGACCGCATGACGCTGTCCGCCACCCAGGTCCCGCATGTCACCCACTTCGATCGCGCGGACATCACGGAGCTCGACGCTCTCATTCGCCGGAACCTGGAGGCCGCTCGTGAGCAAGGCGTGACGCTCACCCTCACAAGCTTCCTCATCGAGGCGACGGCGCTGGCGCTCCGGGCGCATCCGCAGTTCAACGCGAGCCTCGACGCGGCGGCCGGCGAGCTGATCCTGAAGCGCTACTACCATCTGGGCGTGGCGGTGGCCACCGAGCGCGGGCTGATCGTTCCCGTGC
>JACOVB010000333.1 GCA_016177555.1 Candidatus Rokuibacteriota bacterium | reverse complement strand
GGCGCGCGTCTATCCCGGCGGCTGCCTGATCGAGGGGACCAATCTCTCCGAGGGACGCGGGACGACGCGGCCATTCGAGCTGGTGGGCGCCCCCTTTCTCGACGGCCCGCGGCTGGCGCTGGCGCTCGAGCGGCGCGGTCTGCCAGGGTTGCGCTTCCGCGCCGCCCCCTTCGAGCCCACCTTCCACAAGTGGAAGGGCCGGCGCTGCGGCGGGGTGCAGGTGCACGTCACGGACGCGGAGCGCTTCCGTCCCTTCGCGACCTACCTGGCGCTGATCGTGGAGGCGCGGCGCCAGGCCCCGGGCCACTTCCGCTGGCGGCGGCCGCCCTACGAGTTCGAGCGCAGGCGCCTGCCGTTCGATCTCCTCTGTGGAAGCGGCGGGATCCGGCGCGCCATCGAGCGCGGCGTCCCCTTCGCGCGGCTCGAAGCCTCCTGGCGCCCGGCGCTCGCGCGCTTCGCGCGCGCCCGGCGCCCGTTCCTGCTCTACTCGTGACGCCGCTGGTTTTCCTGTTCGTGCTGTCGTTCGTCATGGCGGTGGACAACCGGATCATCGCGCCACTCCTGCCATCCATCTCCGACTCGCTGGCCGCAACGCCGGGCGCCGCTGGGCTGGCCATGACGACCTACGCGTTCGCGTACGGCGCGGGCCAGCTCGTGTACGGCCCGCTGTCCGACCGCTACGGGCGTGTCGCGGTGGTCAGGGTCGCCGCGCTCCTCTTCTGCGTCTGCACGACGCTGTCGGGGCTCGCCGCCACCCTGCCCCAGTTCGTCGCCCTGCGCCTGCTCACCGGCGCCTTCGCGGCGGCGAGCATCCCGCTCACGCTGGCCTATATCGGCGACCGGTTCGCGTACGGCGAGCGCCAGACGGCGATCGGCCGGCTCGCCGCGACGACGTCATCCGCTCAGGCGCTGTCGGCCTCGGTGGGCGGGATCGTCGCCCACTTCGTCTCGTGGCGGTTGATGTTCATGGGCTACGGCGTGCTCACGCTTCTGCCCGGGCTCCTCATGTTCCGGCTGGACT
The DNA here is from genome assembly GCA_016177555.1 of Candidatus Rokuibacteriota bacterium. Next base: position 2,016 of record JACOVB010000333.1, on the reverse strand, counting down.
CGGCGCGCCCCGAGCCCCCGCCCGACGCGCACGACGCCGCCACCGGCTTCGTGGACCTCCTGACGGACCGGCGCGCGATCCCCGTCTACATCGCCGTGTCCGTCGAGGCCTTCTTCCTCTGGGGCGGCTTTACCTACCTCGGCGCCTTCGCGGCGCGCCGGCACGGGCTCGATCAGCTGCAGGTGGGGCTGCTCCTCGCGCTCTTCGGCATCGGGACAATGACCGGGGGGTTGCTGGTGCCGAGGCTCAACCGCGTCCTCTCCGAGGGCGCTCTCGCCGGCTCGGGTGGCCTCGTCATGGGCGCGGCCTTCCTCGCCCACATTCCCCGCTGGCCCTGGCCGGTCTTCGCCGCGGCCATGCTCATGCTGGGCTTCGGCTACATGGCCCTGCACACGACACTGCAGCTCCGCGGCACCGAGATCAACCCCGCGGCGCGCGGCAAGGCCTTCTCCCTCTTCGCCTTCTTCCTCTTCTCGGGCGTGGCCCTTGGCACGGCGGTTCTCGGCCGGCTGATCGACGCGGGGCTCGAGGATCTCCTCTGGGCGCTCTGCGGCGGCGGGCTCGCCCTGGTGGGGCTCTACGTCGCGTGGCCCCGGCGGACAATCCGGCCGTGACCCTCGAGGCGCTCGTCGGCCGCCGGCTCATGTTCGGGCTGCCCGGGCCCGATCTCACGGACGCGGACATCCGCCTCTTCCGTGATACCGGCGCGGGGGGGCTCATCCTGTACCGGCGGAACTTCGAGACCCCCGAGCGGCTGGGCGCGCTCCTCACGGGGCTCGAGGAGGCCCTCGGCCGGCGACTCCTGGTCGGCACCGATCACGAGGGCGGCCGCATCATCATGCTCAACCGAGCCGTCACGATCTTCCCCGACAGCCTCGCCGTCGCGACGGCCGGCGAGGCGGCTTTCGCCCAGCGCCAGGGGCTCTTCGAGGGGCGGGAGCTGCGACGGCTCGGCGTGGACATCAACTTCGCGCCGGTCCTGGACGTGCTCACCGACGCCTACAGCCCCAACATCGGCATCCGCTCCTACGGCAAGGACACCGGGTCGGTCGCGCGCTTCGGCGTGGCGCGGATCCGCGGCATGCAGCGGGCGGGGCTCTCGGCCTGCGCCAAGCATTTCCCGGGCAAGGGGCATGCGCCGGTGGATGCGCACCTGCGCCTGCCCGTGATCGACTCCGACTGGAGCGAGATGCAGCGCCGGCACCTGCCGCCGTTCCTGGCCGCCATCGAGTCCGGCGTGGACTGCATCATGACCTCGCACCCGCTCTACCCGCGCCTCGACCCCGCGCCGCGCACGCCGGCCACCTTCTCGCGGCTCATCGTCGAGGAGTACCTGCGGCGGGACCTGGGCTATCAGGGCGTGATCGTGTCCGACGACCTCGAGATGGGAGCGATCGGCGAGCTGTGTCCGATCGGCGAGGCCGCGGTGCGCGCTGCGGCGGCCGGGCACGACCTGTTGCTCGTCTGCCACACGGAGGCGGCGCAGCGCCAGGCCCATGCCGGGCTCCTCGAGGCGTATCGCTCGGGCGCCCTGCCGCGCGCGGGGCTCGAGGCGAGCGCGGCCAGGATCGAGGCGCTCGTGGCGAGGCGCGCGGCGCGCTTCGAGGGCGGGCCACCCCGCGCCGAGCGTGACGGGGAGACGCTGGCCCGCGCGCTGGCGACCCGTGCCGTCACGACCATCGCCCCGCCGCCGGCCGCCTGGCGCCAGCGTCTCAACGGGACGGTGGTGGCCGTGTTCCCGCGGCTGTCGTCACTGGCCGACCGGATCACCGTCGAGCCCGCCATGCTGGACGAGCCCGCGTACGTGCGCCGGGCGATGGCGCCCTACGGGATCGAGGCCGACGTGCACGTGGTGGGCGTCGAGCCCGGTGAGAGCGAGATCGCGCGCGCGACCGGCGCGGCGCGGCGGGCCAGCGCGACGATCCTCTTCCTCTACGACGCCCACCTCTACCCGTCGAACCGCGCGCTGCTCGAGGCGCTCCAGCGGGCGGCGCCCGCGCTCGGCGTGGTGGTCAT
>JACOVB010000391.1 GCA_016177555.1 Candidatus Rokuibacteriota bacterium | reverse complement strand
GGATAGAGGTCCTGCACCGTGGGCGGCCCCACGTCGAGGTCGCGCTGGAAGGCCGCCCGCCACTGCATGATGTTCACCCGGCCCCCGGCATTGCCCATCATGGGCGAGGGCACGGCGCCCCTGGGGTCCAGCGGCAGCTGCACCGCCACCTGATCGCCGAAGTTGTCGAGCACGATCCTGTTCGACAGCGTCGGGTCCCTCCACTCGAGGAGGAACGCGATCCAGCCACCGTTGTGCGCGGCGCGGACGCTGAGCTCCTTGATGGCGGCATCCGGCTTCTGCGGTGCCGTGGCGGTCTGCGGCAGCATCGCGACCTTCACGGGGCGCGCCTGCCTCCACCCCGGAGCGGCCAGGTCCGCGATGGGGCCGGCGCCAGGCAACCGCACCGCGGTCAGCGGGGCCTGGGCCTCGGCGCTCCCGCCCCAAAGCACGAGCGCGGAGAGGACGGCAGCGGACAGGCGAGCGGCCATGGGGCTGTCTCCCTTACGTGATGTTCGTCCGGAACGCCCGGTACTTGGGGTCGTAGAGCTCGCGAATCACCACGGGTTCCGTGAGCGGCACCCGCGCGATCTCGGACTCCTTGGCGTCGTAGCCGATCACGGAGTCCCCGTCCACCCGGAAGTAGTGGGCGATCTCCGGCGTGGCGCCGAAGAGCGTCAGGGCGCCGAGCAGCTTCCGGTCCATGGCGACCTGCCGGTACATGTCGGTGGCCCGCTCGGCACCCCAGCCGAACATCTGGCGCAGGTAGACGGCCGGCACGTGGATCGGCGGGATGTAGTACGTGTTCGGCTCGAGCCCGAACTGCGGGTAGAGGGGCTGGGCGATCTTCTTGACGTGGACCAGGTAGTCGAGGGGATTGTCCTCGTCCACCTTGTCGGGGGCGTTGAGGAAGCCCTGGATCCGGATCTTCCCGATGCAGGTGATGGTGCACTGGGTCTGCCGTCCCCCCTCGACGGCCGGATAGCAGCCGATGCACTTCTCGCTGACCCGCGTCTGGGCGTTGAAGTAGACCTTCTTGTACGGGCAACCGCGCACGCACTCGCGGTAGCCCCGGCACCGGCTCTGGTCCAGCAGCACGATGCCGTCCTCGGGGCGCTTGTAGATGGACTGCCGCGGGCAGGCCGAGAGACAGGCCGGGTAGGTGCAGTGGTTGCAGATCCGCGGGAGGTAGAACATCCACTGCAGGTGGGGCAGCGTGAGGTGCGCCCCCTGCGGCATGAGCCCGGTGGAGTCGTCCTCGCCGATGTTCGGGTGGGCGTAGTCGATGTCCTCGGGCAGGTAGCCGAGGATGATCTCGCCCGTCGGCGCGGCGTCGAAGAGCGTCTTGCCCCGGTAGACGGGGCCGTCCATCTCCTGGACACCCAGCCTATCGAGGATGGTCACATCCCAGCCCAGCGGGTAGTAGCCGTAGGGCTTGGTCTCGACGTTGTTCCAGTACATGTATTCCTGACCGCGGCCCGTCGTCCAGGTCGTCTTGCACGCGACGGTGCAGGTCTGGCACGCGATGCACTTGTTCGTGTCGAAGATCATGGCGAACTGCTTCTCGGGGCGCCGCCCCTCGTAGGGGTAGTCCATCTCGCGCCCGAGCTGCCAGTTGTGGACCTTGGCCATCGCGGGCCTCCTGGTCAGGCTTTGCGGAGGATGAAGGCGCCGCCGAGGTACTGCTTCATCGCCGCGCTCTCGTTGGTGGGCCGCAGCCCCAGTGTCACCGGTCGCCAGAGCCCCCTGCCGCCGATGCCCCCGTCCTCGGCCTTGAGCACGCGGCACATGGCCTCGCGCGGGGCGCCCGTCACGCAGTGCACGTCGGCCTGGAAGCCGCGGGTCACCTCGTGACTGAAGTTCCGTCGCGTCACCAAGCCCTGGGTCTGGTGGGTGGGCTTGAGCCACGACCGCGTCAGGCTCTGGTGGGAGCCGTAACGGAAGAAGGACTGGTAGTTGGTCTCGGTGTTCTTGGCCAGGCCGTCAGGGCGCGTCTCGTGGCCCCTGACGGAACCAGGCGTCGCCATGTAGCCGTTGTGCCACATGCGCATGATGCCCTTGGGGGTGCCGGGGTAGTAGCGGGCGCGGCAGAGGAGCCGGGCCACGTGGTACTCGGCCTCACGGCCCTTGTCGTTCCAGCCCTTGAAGGGGTTGTCGTCCGGGTCGCCGTCCACGTAGACGTAGTCCCCGTCGTTGACGCCCATGGCGCGGGCGTCCTCCGGGCTCATGTCCAGGTAGGCTTCGCCCACGTGCGGCGCCCGGCGGTCGCGGCGGTACATGTCACCGAAGGGGCCGAAGAAGTTCGACATGATGTCGGTATCGATGGGCGTCGTGTGGGAGCCGTGGCGGTACTTCGGCGTGTGAAAGACGCTCCGGTAGCCTGCAGCCAGCCGCGGGTGCTGGGTCGCCAGGAGCTCTTCCGGCGTGAGCACCACGTTGCGCCCCTGGCGCGCCGACCAGTCGCGCTTGGCGCGGTCGAAGCCGTACTGCTCGGGCGTCATGGGCCGGATCGCCGGGTGCGGCCGCGCCACGAGCGCATTCGGATCGTAGAAGGTCGAGTCCACAGGCTCGCGGTAGACGACCATGTTCTCCCCGGCCTCGATGAACTCCGGCTCGGGGCGGTAGAACTCCAGCCGCCCGGTCTTCGTGTACCAAGGCTTCGACTCGTGCACCTGCTCCCAGGAGAAGCTGCGCGGGTCGGTACGGGTGTTCATGAGCGCGGGAATCCCGTCGGCGGCCAGCGCCTCGAGGTCCCGGATGCGGTACCCCTTGGTGGGAGCGCTGGCATCCAGCACGCGCTGGAGATACACCTCCAGACGGTTGTCGGTGACGAACTTCCAGTAGTCCGAGAACCGGCGGTCGCCCGTCAGCCGGGCCAGCGCGGCGGCCACCCCCGCGTAGGTGTCCAGGTCGCTCACGGTGCCGAAGTTCCGGCGCAGCGGCGTGCGCGGGAAGACCTGCAGGAACGGGTTGGTGTTGGAGGCCGTCATGTCCGGGTACTTGAACTCCATCCAGGAATCCACGCCGTAGACGATGTCGGCGTACTCGCAGGAGCCCGACCACCACCACTCGTTGACGACCACGCACTCCTGGCGCGGGAGCGTGTTGAAAACCACGTTGTAGTGGTACTTCGTGTTCGCGATCTGCGAGTTCGAGTTGCTGAGCCAGATGGCCTTGGTGGGCGCCGGCACGTGCCCCCCGGTGGTGAACTGCTTCGTCCCTTCCCGGTGGATCACCTCGCCCGCTGCGTAGTAGTGAAGCGACTCGTAGCGCGTGTAGCCCTTGACGCGCACCGGGCCGTCGGCCGCGAGCTGGGCGTTGAACGGATCCTCCGACACGTAGAGCGGCAGGCCGGAGAAGAGGGATGTCCGGTAGTTGCCCGCGTAGGAGCCGACGTTGCCCCCCGGCCGGCCGATGTTGCCCGTGAGTGCGGCCACCAGGAAGATGCCGCGGTCCTTGAGGTCGTTGTTGAAGAACTGGTTGGGGCCCATGCCCACGGGGAAGAGGGTCTTGCCGGGGTTGGCCGCGATCTGGCGCGCCAGCGACACGATGGCCGGGACTGGGGCCCAGGTGATCTTCGACACGGCCTCGGGCGTCATGGTCTCGGTGAGGTACTGCCGGGTCAGGTCGAAGGTCGTCCTCGCCTGCACGCGGCTGCCGTCGGCCAGCGTCACCTCGAACGCCCCTTCGAGCGCCGGGTCGATCCCGGTCCGCGCGAAGTGCTCCCCCACGTGGTCGCGGCTCACCGCCACGGGCTTGCCGGCGCGCGCATCCCACATCACGAAGTCCGCGAACTCCCCCCGCATGGCCTCGGGCAGCTGCATCCCGTTCTGGAGCGGCGTCGGCTCGACGCGCTGGCCCGGCTTGAGGATCGCCACCCAGTTGGCGAGCTCGGACTCTCTGTGGCCGGGAAAGACGTCCTTCGCCAGGAGCGGCTGGAGGTTGTCCATCCGGATCAGCCGGGGCAGGTCGGTGAAGCGCTTCACGAACTCCGCGTCGTAGCGCTTCTCGCTCACGATCACGGAGGCGAGCCCCAGGGCGAAGGCCGGGTCGGTGCCCGGGCGGATGACGATCACCTCGTCGCCCTTGTTGGCGGTGGCGCTGTACTCCACGGTGAGGACGACGACCTTGGTGCCCTTCAGTCGCGCCTCGGTGAGCCAGTGGCTGTCGGGCATCTTCGTGGTGATCCAGTTCATGCCCCAGACGATGATGAGGTTGGCGTGCTCGGCGGCGAAGAGCTCCCAGTCCGAGGTCTGGTCGCCGGTGACCATGGGGTGCCCGGGCGGAAGGTCGGTGTGCCAGGAGTAGGAGTCCCAGGCGGTGGCGCCCACGGCCCTGTCGGGGCCCACCCCGCGGACGTGGGAGTCCAGGAGCGCCATCATGTTGCCGACGCGATAGGTGCCGATGATGCGGGTGACACCGAGCTTCCCCATCCCGCCCCGGAACTTCATCAGGCGGACCCCCGCCCCGCCCGCCACGTCCACCATCGCGGGGTCATAGCCCTGGGCCAAGAGGTACCGCTTGCCCTGCTCGGCGTTGTACGTGCGCGAGATGTTGTCGAGCGCCCTGGTGTGCAGCGCATAGGCCTCGGCGTAGGGCAGGCGCACGAAGCTGTCCCAGCCGCGCTTCATCAG
>JACOVB010000390.1 GCA_016177555.1 Candidatus Rokuibacteriota bacterium | reverse complement strand
GGGTGCAGCTGGAGCCGCACCTGAGCATCACGGGGGCGGGCGCTGTCGAGTGGGTGCCCATCCGGCCGAAAACCGATGCCGCCGTGCTCTTCGCCCTCCTGCACGCGATCCTGCTAGAACACGACTGGCGGAGCGTCTGCGACGTGCCGTTCCTCACGAACATGACGAGCTCGCCCTACCTCGTGGGGCCGGGAGGGTACTTCCTCAGGGACCCGGCCACGAGGAAGCCGCTCGTGTGGGACCTGGACCGGGAGCGCACCGTGCCCTTCGACGACCCGCGGTGCAGGCGCCCGGCGATGGAGGGCGAGTACCTGGCGGCCGGCGTCGAGGTGGGGGCGGACGAGGCCGTCATCAGCGTCAGCCAGCGGGTGCGGCCGGCTTTCGGGCTGCTGATCGAGCACGTCACGCCGTACACGCCCGAGTGGGCCGCGGAGATCGCGGATGTGCCCGCGGAGACGATCCGCCGCCTGGCGGCGGCCTACCTGCGCCACGCCCACGTGGGCGCCACCATCGAGATCGAGGGCGTCACGTACCCGCACCGCCCCGTGGCCATCCTGCTCGGCAAGACCGTCTCGAACGGCTGGGGCGCCTACGAGGCCTGCTGGGCTCGCACCCTGCTGGCGGCTCTCGTGGGCGCCCTCGAGGTGCCCGGCGGGATCCTGGGCACGGCGGTGCGGCTCAACCGCCCCGCCCAGAATCGCCACGACTCCGTTCGGCCGGGGCCCGACGGCTTCATGGAGCAGTCGACCAACGCCACGACCCGCGAGGGCTGGAAGGGCTCGCCGCATATCCGGAACGCCTACCGGACGCTGGTCCCGCTGGCGAACAACTCGCCCTGGTCGCCGGCACTGGGCCCCGCGCACCTGCCGTGGCTCTTTCTCGACAAGGACGCCGCACCCGAGCGCTGGCCGGCGCCCACGCTGCCGGAGGTGTGGATCATCTACCGGACCAATCCCGCGGTGTCGAGCTGGGAAACCGGCCGCATCGAGCGCGAGCTGGAGCGCTTCCCGTTCGTGGCGGCCTTCGCCTATACGCAGGACGAGACCAACTGGTACGCGGACCTGCTCCTCCCGGACGCCAGCGACATCGAGTCGCTGCAGCTCTACCGCATCGGCGGCACCAAGTACCAGGAGCAGTACTGGCACCACTTGGGCTGGGCCCTCCGCCAGCCGGTGGCCGCCACGCCATTCGACACGCGCGATCTGACGGACGTGGCCACCGAGCTGGCTGACCGTGTCGGCATCCTGGACGGCTATCTCGAGGCGGTGAACCGCGGGGCGGGGACGACGATCCCGCTGCGCGACAAGGGGTACGACCACTCGTTCAAGCCGGGTGACAAGCCCACCGCCACCGAGATCTGGGACCGGGTATGCCGCGCGGCGACAGGCGCCCTCACGGACGGCCGGGTGGAGCTGGACCTGGATTGGTTCAAGCGCAACGGCGCCTTCTTCGTGCCGTTCTCCATGCGGCAGTACTTCCTGCACACGACCATGTTGGCCCAGGGGCTGCGCTACGAGATGCCCTACCAGGAGCGCATCAAGCGCATCGGCGAGGAGCTGTCGGCGCGGCTCCACGAGCGGGGCATCAAGTGGTGGGACATCCAGCTCGAGGAGTACCAGCCGCTGCCCAAGTGGAAGGACTTCCCGGGCATCTGGCAGCAGACGGCGGTGTTGCGTGGGAAGAGCGCCGCGGACTTCCCCTTCTGGCTCCTGACGAGCCGGAGCATGCAGTACTCCTGGGGCGCCAACGTCTCGCTCCCGATCCTGGCCGACGTGGCGCGGCACGTGAAGGGCCACTTCGGCGTCATGCTGAACCGGGGAGCGGCGACGCGGCTTGGCATCGCGAACGGCGACCTGGTGGATGTCGAGTCGCCCACCGGCAAGACCCAGGGGCTCGCGATCCTGCGGGAAGGCGTCCGGCCGGACGTCGTCGTGATCCTGCAGCAGTTCGGACACTGGGCCACGCCCTTCGCCCGCGACCTCGGCATGCCGAACCTCAATCAGGTGGAAAGCATGGACCTCGCGCTCACCGACGCCACGGGCAGCGGGGCCGACCTGGTGCCCGTAACGGTAAGGAGGGCGTGATGCGCTGGGGCATGGTGATCGACGTCAGACGCTGCGTGGGTTGCCAGACCTGCACGATCGCCTGCATGCAGGAGCACGGCCTGCCGGCCGGCCAGGTGTGGCGCTTCGTCGCCGACTGCGAGGTCGGCGAGTATCCGGACGTGAGGCGGCTCTTCCTTCCCATGC
>JACOVB010000389.1 GCA_016177555.1 Candidatus Rokuibacteriota bacterium | reverse complement strand
GCTGTCGGAGGAGCGCCAGCACCTCGGCCGCCCCCGGCACGAGGATGTCGCCCGTCCACACGCAGCCGTCCAGATCGAAGACGAAGCCGCGCAGCGCGCGGAGATCCCTGCGCGACATGGTCATGTGAGCCGCCTGCGGATCGCGGCCGAGCCCACCTCCGACAGCGCCACCACACCGAGGATGACGAGCAGGATGAGGCCGACACGCGCCCACTCGAGCCCGAGGATCGCCGTGTTCAGCACGAAGCCGATGCCGCCCGCCCCGACGATCCCGAGCACGGTGGACTCCCTGATGTTGATGTCCCAGCGGAAGACGCAGACGCCCGCGAAGACGGGGCGAATCTGCGGGACGATCCCGTAGAAGAGCACATGCAAGCGCCCCGCGCCGGTGGCCGTCACGGCCTCCACCTGCCCGCGGTCGATCTCCTCGATCCCCTCGGCGAAGAGCTTGGAGACGAAGCCGATCGAGCGGACGGCCACGGCCAGCGCCCCCGCCAGGGAGCCCGGCCCCACGATGATGATGAAGATGAGGGCCCAGACCAGCGAGTCCACGGAGCGGCTCACGACGATGAGGAGCCGCGCGGCCAGATACGAGACGCGGTTGAGCGTGGTGTTGCGCGCCGCCAGGAACGCGACGGGGCAGGCCAGCACCACCGCCATCGCCGTGCCGAGGGTGGCGATGTTCACCGTCTGGAGCAGCGGCTCTACCAGCGCGCCGCCAAAGGCCCAGTCGGGCGGCAGCATCCGCCCGAAGAGGTCGGCCAGCTGCGTCGGCGAGTCGGCCACCCACTCCCAGCGCACACCCATGCCTCGCGCGGCCCACACGATCGCGACGGCACTGGCCACGCGGAGGAGGAGGCGCCCTGCGGTTTGCGCGGGCGTGTAGCGTGTCCACACGCGAGGGACCGCGATCGGATCGGGCGTCACTGGATGCGCCGGCGCGCCCAGGCGCTCACCCATTCACCGAGGCTCACGATGGCCACGATGACCAGGAGAATGGCCAGCGTGAAGTCGTAGTCGTAGCGGGAGAAGGAGTTGTACAGCGTGGTGCCGATGCCGCCCGCCCCCACGATGCCGATGATGGTGGACTGGCGGAGGTGAATGTCCCACTGGTATATGGTGAGCCCCACGATCCGCGGCAGCACCTGGGGCAGCACGCCGTAGAGGAGGACGGCGCCCCGGCGCGCGCCCGTGGCGCGCACCGCCTCCACCTGGCCGCGGTCGATCTGCTCGATCTGCTCGGCCAGGAGCTTGCTGAAGAAGCCGAGCGAGTTCACGGTGAGCGTGAGCATGCCCGCCAGCGGGCCGAAGCCCACCGCCTTGACCAGGATGATGGCGACGATGATCTCGTGGAAGGTGCGCCCCAGCGAGACGATGCCGCGCCCCACCGCGTAGACCGGGAGCGGCACCACGTTCCGCGCGGCCATGATGGCCACGGGGATGCCGAGCGCCGTGCCAAGGGCGGTGGACAGCGTGGCCATCTGGAGGCTCTCGACGATCCCCTCCAGCAGGAGCTCCCACCGGTGGAAGTCCGGCGGGAAGGCCCGCCCGAAGACGGTGCCGGCCCGCGCGAGGCCCCGCGCGACACGCGCCGCGTCCACCTCGAGGTTCCACACGTTCCACGCCACAAAGGCCGCGAGGGCGAGCCACACGGCCGGGCCCATCCAGCGCGCGGGCCATGGCGATGGCGGGCGCCAGACGGCGGCATGGCTCATTTGAGCGCCCCCTCCAGCTCCTCGCCGGCACCCCCATAGATTACCCCGAGGGCGGCGCGGTCGAGCGCGGCGGGCGGCCCCTCGAAGACCACCCGGCCTGCGCTGAGCCCGATGATCCGCCGGGCGAAGCGCCGGGCCAGCGGCACGTCGTGGATGTTGATCAAGGCCGGGATGCGCTCCTCGTCCGCGAGCTCGGTGATGAGGGCCATGACGGCCTCGGACGTCTTGGGATCGAGACTCGAGGTGGGCTCGTCCACGAGGAGGATCTTCGGGCGCTGCACGAGCGCGCGCGCGATGCCGACCCGCTGGCGTTGGCCGCCGGAGAGCGCATCGGCCCGCTTGTTCTCCATCCCATCGAGTCCCACGCGCCGGAGCGTGGCGAAGGCCATGGCCACATCCGCGGGCGGGAAGCGGCGGCGCCACGCCTGCCAGAGCCCCACGTAGCCGAGGCGGCCGGAGAGCACGTTCTCCATCACCGTGAGGCGTTCCACCAGGTTGAACTCCTGGAAGATCATCCCCATCTGACGGCGCGCGCGGCGAAGATCGGCGGCCGGGAGCGTCGTGATCTCGAGCCCGTCGAGCGTGATGGATCCCGCGTCGGGCTCGACCAGGCGGTTGATGCAGCGGATGAGGGTACTCTTGCCGGCGCCGGACGGGCCGATGACGAACACCACCTCGTCGTTGCCTACGGTGAGCGAGACGCCCCGCAGGGCCTCGTCGCCCGTGGGGTAGCGCTTGGCGAGCGCCGAGACCTCGAGCACCGGCGGGCTTTCGTGCTTACTCGCCCGCCTTGGGCGGCGCCGAGAACTTCTTGTACTCGGGGGAGTCGCGCGTGAACTTGGCGCCGTTGGCCTCGAGGATGCCCACCACGGCCTCCCAGTCCTTCCTGTAGTCGATGGGGACGAAGCGGGTGATGCCCTTGAACTCCTTGCCCAGGCTCGACCCCTGGATCTTGAAGGTGTAAAAGGCCTCCTTGATCTTCTCGGCGAGCCGGGGCTCCAGCGCGTGGTAGTAGGTGAAGCCCGCCCGCGGGAAGAGCGGGGAGGTGTAGACGACCTTGTAGTCCGAGGTCTTGACCACGCCGCGGTTCACCATGCGCTCGAGCACCGTGTCGGCCACGGCCGCGGCGTCGTAGTCGCCGTTGACCACGCCCAGCACCGAGTTGTCGTGCTTGCCGGAGAAGGCGATCTGGTAGTCCTTGCCCGGGACGACGCCCGCCTTCGAGAAGAAGTAGACGGGCGCCTGGTGCCCCGAGTTGGAGGTCTGCGAGACATGGGCGACGCGCTTGCCCTTGAGGTCGGCCACGGAGTTGATCTTCGCGTTGGCGGCCTGCGCGATGACGATGAGGTGATAGCCGCTCGCTCCCGTGTCCGTGGCCATCTGGGCGAAGGGCACGCCGCCCGAGAGGTTCACGGCGTAGGGGACGCTCCCGGTCGAGTAGCCGGTGATGTGCAGCCGCCCCGACCGCATGGCCTCGAGCTGGGCGGCGTAGTTCTGCGGCGCGAAGAACTGCGTCTTCTTGCCGGTCGCCTTCTCGACGTGGCGCAGGAGGTCGGCGAAGACCGGGGCGTAGACGGCGGGGTCCTCCACCGGCACATAGGCGAAGACCAGGATGTCCGGATTGAGGAGCCTGGCGGGGTCCTTGGGGACATCCGGGATGCCGTCGCCGTTGTCGTCGCAGTAGAGGACGTCGAGCCGGCCGCGCTGGCTGCACGCCTCCGCGGCCTCGCCGAGCCCCACCGCCATGGCGCCCACGGCAGCGAGCACGGCCAGCAGCGTGAAAGATCTGAGCGTTCGCATGATCGCCTCCTGGCCCG
>JACOVB010000331.1 GCA_016177555.1 Candidatus Rokuibacteriota bacterium | reverse complement strand
GACGAAGCGCGCCCCTTCGTCAAGGGCATAGACCACGTGAGTGTAGGTATTGACGACGGCGGCGGCCACGGCGGCCAGGACCAGGATCCGGAGCGCCGCCACCGCGGGGTGGAACTGGGCGCCGTAGAGCAGCGTGACGACGGCCTCGGCCCCTGCCCACAAGACGAAGGCCAGCGGGATGACCAGGAAGAGGAGCTTGTCGAGCGCCCCCCAGAAGAACCGCCGCGCCTCGGCGTCGCCGGCCGCGGAGCGCGTGGCGAAGAGCGCCGAGAGCCGGGTGAAGATGAAGGTGGCCAGCGCGGCGATGACCGAGGAGAGCGCCTCCCACAGCGCGCGCGCCACGTGGTAGTGGCCGGCCGCGGCGAGCCCCGCCCAGTGGCCGACCAGGACGCGGTCCACCGAGTCCTGGACGAGGGCCAGCGGCGTCGTGACCATGAACGGGCGCGCGTAGGTCCAGTAGCCGCGGAGGCTGTCGCGCGTGGGGCGCGTCGCGCGCACGCCGTGCTGACGCGCGAGCAGCGTGGCTGCGGCCGCGCAGGACAGGACCCCTTCCAGCGGGAAGGTGGCCGCCACCGCGGTGACGCTCGGCGCCCAGATGAGCACCGCGAGCGTCGCCAGCAGGCGCGTGACCCGCGCCCCCAGCGTCAGGGTCGCGTAGCCCACGACCCATTCGCGCGCGATGAAGACCTTGAGGAAGATGTCGGCGAAGTTCCCGCTGACCTGGGAGGCGAGCACGAAGACGAAGACGAGGCCGAGCTCGGGGGCGCCCGCCGCACCCCCGAGGGCCCAGCCCGTGGCCACCGCGGCCAGGAGCACGGCCGAGAGGCCGGCCTGGATGACCAGCATGGTCCCGAGGCAGCGCCCGGCGTCCTGCCCCTCGGCCAGGCGCTTGAGGTGGGCCTGGGCGAAGCCGGGCAGCAGCGCCGCCATGCAGAGTCCGGCCGCGCCCAGGCTCCAGCCGATCCCGCCCAGCGCGGTGGGCCCCAGGAGCCGCGCGATCAGCAGCGAGACGAGCATGCCCAGGACGGTTCCGCCCCAGGTGCTGCCGAGCAGGAGCAGCGACTTGCGCCCCAGGTCTTGAGCTGACACTGCGGGAGATTCTATCCCACCCGAGGCCGCTCCTCCTGACTCCGCTTGACTCTGCGCGCGCCCTTCCTTAGCCTGTGCGCGTGGTTCGCCGCTCACCGTCGGCACCGTCGAGCCGGGTCTTCTGGCTCGGGTTGACGCTCATTCTCCTCGTCTTCCTCATCCAGGGGCTCGTCCTGGCCCGGCTCCTCGTCCCCTCCCACGACGAGTCGAACTTCCTCTTCGTCAGCTCTCTCGCCGTCAGCGGCCGCATCGGGCTCTTCGACGACGGCATGGTCGGGCACCGCGTGCCCCTCCCCTACTATGTCTTCGGGGCCACCCAGATGCTCTCCGGGCGAAGCCTCCTGGCGGCCCGGGCTCTGGGCGTGGGCTTCGGCCTGGCGCTGGTGCTCCTCACGGGGCTCCTCGCCCGCCGGCTGGGCGGAACGCTCTGCGGACTGCTGGCCTCCGCCATCCTGACGGCGCAAGGCGCCATCGTCGCCTACTACTCGATGGGCGACTACCACGCCCTGCTCCCGCTCGTGATGATCGCGGGGCTCTCGGTATGGCTGTCGGGCGACAGCGCGACCCGGAACGTGGCGGGCGCCGCCATCCTCGGCTCCCTCTTCTTCATGCGCAGTCACGTGTGGCCCTTGCTGCCGCTGGTGCTGTTCTCCTCGGTGTGGCGGGCGCGGACTCCCGGGGAGCGGCTCCTGGCCGGATCCGTCGTCATCGGGCCACCACTTGTCTTCTTCCTCTGGGATCCCCGCCACCTCAAGATCCTGGCCTCGGTGCCGCTGGTGGGCGGGCTGGTCCGGCCGCTCGGCTACGTCCCGTTCGTCCTCCTGGACGCGAGACCCTACCGCGACCTGGCGTACCAGCTCGACATGCTGATCCGCCTGGGCCGGCGCTACGAGTTCCTCGCGCTCCTCGTGGCGGTGACCGCCCTGGCCGTCGCGCGGCGCATCCGGCGGACCCGCGGCGGCGGGCCGTTCCTGGCGGACGCGCGTGTGAACCTGGTGGCCGCGATCTTCGTCTACATGCTCGGCTGGCTCTTCGTCATGTTCCGGATCAACTTCAAGTGGATCGGCATGTACTTCGCCTCGCTGATGCCGCTCCTGGCCGTGGTGCTCGCGTGGCTCTGGAGCCGCCTCGCCGCCGACCCGGCGGTCTCGCCACGGGCCCGGGCGCTCTCGGGGGCCTTCCTCGCCGCGGTCCTGCTGCTGCCGATCTACTACAACCGCAACCCGCTGATCCCCACGGGGGAGATCCGCGCGGCCGATCCCGTTCGCGCGGTGAGCGCGGCGGGCGCGCACCTGGCGCGGGTGGTGCCCCGCGAGGCGCGGGTCTTCCTGTTCGGCGCGGTGGACGTCTACTACTTCTCCGGGCTGCCGCCCACGTGGATCCAGCAGATCACCAACTACGATACGCTGGCGGTGAGGGACGAGGACAACTGGGCCACCCTGCGGAGCGGGTACTACGGCATGCCCCAGGTGGAACGGTGGCTCGGTATCGAGGCGGACTATGCCGTCATCTCTCCGGAGGCTCTGAACGTGTTCGCCGAGGGGTTCCACGGCCACCCCGAGGTCAACCGCCCCAAGGTGGCGCGCATCCGGGCCCTGCTCGCGGAGCGCTTCGAGCGGATCGACCGCGTCGCCGAGTACCCGTATTACGCCTACGAGGTCTACCGCCGGGTGAGCCGCCCGGCCACGGGGCGGACGAGCGGGCGGCCCGCGGCCGGCGACGCGGGAGCGGCGACCCCACGCCGGGTTTCATGACCGCAGGGCTTGGCGGATGGAGTAAGATTTTCGCATGAGCCGGGTGTCCCACGGAGTGCTCGCGTGAGGGCCATCGTCACCGGCGGCGCAGGGTTCATCGGCAGCCACCTGGTGGACCGGCTCGCGGCCGACGGGCACTCGGTTCTGGCCCTCGACAACTTCTCCACCGGACGCCCCGACACCCTGGCGCACCTGGCCGGGCACGCGCGCGTGAGACTCGAGCGGGCGGACGTCGCCGAGGCGGACCGGCTGCCTCCCCTCTTCGACGGGGCCGACTGGGTCTTCCACCTGGCGGCGCTGGCCGACATCGTGCCGTCCATCGAGCGGCCGCTCGACTACCACCGCGCCAACGTGAATGGCACCGCCGCGGTGCTGGAAGCTGCGCGCCGGTCCGGCGTGACGCGCTTCCTCTACGCGGCCTCCTCGTCCTGCTACGGCATCCCCGACCAGTACCCGACCCCTGAGGAGGCGCCCATGCGCCCCCAGTATCCCTATGCGCTTACCAAGCTCCTGGGGGAGCAATGCGTGCTGCACTGGGGCCGGGTGTACGGGCTGCCGGTGGTGAGCCTCCGGCTGTTCAATGTCTACGGTCGCCGATCACGGACGTCCGGGACCTACGGCGCCGTGTTCGGCGTGTTTCTCGCGCAGAAGCTCCAGGGCCGCCCCTTCACGGTGGTGGGAGACGGCACGCAGTCCCGCGACTTCACCTTCGTGAGCGACGTGGTGGATGCCTTCGTGACGGCGGCCGAGTCGGACGTGGCGGGCGAGATCTTCAATGTGGGCACGGGGAACCCCGTGAGCGTGAACCGAGTGGTGGAGCTCCTCCGCGGGGACGTCGTGCGCGTGCCCAGGCGGCCCGGCGAGCCCGACCGCACCCACGCGGACGTCCGGAAGATCGGAGCGCGGCTCGGCTGGCGGCCCAAGGTCTCCATCGAGGAGGGCGTCCGGATCCTGCTGGACCACATCGACGACTGGCGCGCGGCCCCGGTGTGGACGCCCGAGAGCATCGAGGTCGCGACCCGCGACTGGTTCCGCTACCTCGGCAAGGGATGAGGCGACAGCGATGACCCTGCCTCCGCTCGAAGGCAAGATCAAGAGCGTCGACGACTTGGCGGTGGACCTCGATGCCCTTCGCGCTCAGGGCAAGCGCGTCGTCCAGTGTCACGGGGTCTTCGACCTGCTGCACCCGGGGCATATCCGTCACTTCGAGGCCGCCCGGGCCGAGGGCGACGTCCTCGTGGTCACGGTGACGCCGGACCGCTTCGTCAACAAGGGGCCGGGCCGTCCGGTGTTCAACCAGCGCCTCCGGGCCGAGTCCATCGCGGCGCTGCAGAGCGTGGACTACGTGGCCATCGACGAGTGGCCCACGGCCGTGGAGGCGATCCGCCGGCTCAAGCCGGCCGTCTACGTCAAGGGGAGCGACTACGCCGACGCCGGCGACGACCTCACGGGCAAGATCGTCGACGAGCGCCAGGCAGTGGAGGAGCATGGCGGTCGCATCCACTTCACCGCCGAGATCACCTTCAGCAGCTCGGGGCTCCTCAACGTGCACTTCGACGTGTACCCCGAGGAGGCCCAGTCGTTCCTCCGGGAGTTCCGGCAGCGCCACTCGGCCGACGAGGTGATCGGGCTGCTCCGGGACCTGAAGGGGCTGCGCGTCCTCG
>JACOVB010000330.1 GCA_016177555.1 Candidatus Rokuibacteriota bacterium | reverse complement strand
CCAGCGTCGCCGTGAGCACGAGCGCGCCGTTGGTGCGGAGCGCGCTGGCCGCGATCTCCCGCCGGCCGAGCGTCGCCAGCTGGCGCGCGGTCTCGGCCTCGACACGGTCCCGCAGGGCCTTCGACGGGGTCAGCAGCACCGCACGGGCCATGGGGTCGTGCTCGGCCTGGGCCAGGAGATCCGCCGCGACCCACACGGGATCCGCACCGTTATCGGCGATCACCACCACCTCGCTCGGGCCCGCCAGCATGTCAATCCCGACGTCGCCGAAGACCCGCCCCTTGGCGAGCGCCACGTAGATGTTCCCCGGGCCCACGATCTTGTCCACGCGGCGGATCGTCTCGGTGCCGTAGGCCAGGGCCGCGACGGCCTGGGCACCGCCGACCCGGTAGGCCTCCGTGACGCCGGCGATGCGCGCGGCGACCAGCACAACCGGGTTGAGCGACCGGTCGGCCGCCGGCGGCGAGACCAGCACGATGTCCCTGACGCCGGCCACGCGCGCAGGCACGGCGGTCATCAGCACCGTGGACGGGTAGGCCGCGCGGCCTCCCGGGACGTAGATGCCGACCCGGTCCAGCGGGCGGATCTCCTGGCCGACCACCGATCCGGTGCCGTCCGTCATGCTCCACGGGCGGGGCATGGCCGCCCGATGGAAGCGATCGATCCGCGCGGCTGCATAGCGCAGGGCCTCGACGGTCCTCGTCCCCACCTGGCGCTCCGCCGCCTCGTACTCGGCAGGGGTCACGGCCAGATCCCGGGGCGCGAGCGTGACCCGGTCGAAGCGCGCGGTGAGCTCCACGAGCGCCGCATCCCCCTTCTCCCGCACGGCGGTCACGATCTCCCCGACGCGCTGATGGATCTCCGCATCCACGCTCTCGGGAGCGCGATCCAGAGCCTGGACCACGCCGTCGACGCCCATCGCGCTCGTGTCGAGGCGCCGCATCATGGCGCGGGCCGCGGGACCGCGGCGCCCATGCCGGGCCTCGGAGACGACACCGCCTGGCGCACGGCATCGATCAGGGTGTTCACGCGGGCATGCGCCGTCTTCAGCGAGGCGCGGTTGACGATGAGCCTCGCCGTGGAGCTCATGATCTGCGCCACCTCCACGAGGCCGTTCGCCCGGAGCGTGTCCCCGGACTGGACGAGATCCACGATCCGCTCCGCGAGCCCGACGAGCGGCGCCAGCTCGATGGAGCCGTCCAGCCGGATCATCTCCACCTGGATGCCCCGCTCCGAGAAGTAGCGCTCGGTCAGGGTCGGGTACTTCGTCGCCACGCGCACCCAGGACCACTTGGCCGGATCATCGCGCTCCCACAGATCCCTGGGCTCGGCCACGACGAGACGGCAACGTCCGAAGCCGAGATCCACCGGCTCGTACACATCCGGCTCCTGCTCGGCCAGGATGTCCTTGCCGACGATGCCGAGATCCGCCGCACCGTACGCCACGTACGTGGGGATGTCCGCCGGCTTGAGGAAGATGAAGCGCAGATCGTGCGCCGCATCGGCGACGAGCAGCCGCCGGGACGCTCCATCGAGACCGCTCATGCCGAGGGCAGAGAGCAGCGCGAGGGCCGGCTCGAGGAGGCGCCCCTTGGGCAGGGCGAGAGTCAGACCGTGCCTGTCCATCAGGCCACTCGCGTGATGCGGGCCCCGAGGCTCTGGAGCTTGGTCTCCAGGCGCTCGTAGCCGCGGTCCAGGTGGTAGACGCGCGCCACCTCCGTGGTGCCGCGGGCGGCGAGCCCCGCCAGCACCAGCGAGGCCGAGGCGCGGAGATCGGTGGCCATCACGGGGGCCCCCTGGTAGCTCGGGACGCCGCGGACCACGGCCGTGGAGCCGTCGGTCTCGATGCGCGCCCCCATGCGGCACAGCTCCGCGACGTGCATGAAGCGGTTCTCGAAGATCGTCTCCGTGATCTTCGACACACCATCGGCCAGCCCCAGCAGGGCCATGATCTGCGCCTGCATGTCGGTGGGAAATCCGGGGAACGGGCTCGTGATGATATCGGCCGGCTGCGGGCGCGCGGGGCCCTGGCAGCGGACACGGTCCCCCTCCACGGTGATGCCGGCGCCGCATTCCTCGAGCGTCGCGAGCGTCGCCGTGAGGTCGCGCGGTGAGACTCCGACAACCGTGACATCGCCGCCCGTGATGGCGCCCGCCACCAGCAGCGTGCCGGCCTCGATGCGGTCGGGGATGATGCGGTGCCGCGCGCCGCTCAGTTCCGGCACGCCCTCGATCTCGATGCGCTCCGTACCGGCTCCCTCGATCCGAGCCCCCATGGCGATGAGCAGCCGGGCCAGATCGCCCACCTCGGGCTCGCACGCGGCGTTCTCGAGCACGGTCGTCCCCTCGGCCAGCGCCGCCGCCATCATGAGGTTCTCGGTCCCGGTGACCGTCACGAGGTCGGTCGTGATGCGGGCGCCCTTGAGCCGGCTCGCCCGCGCCTCCACGTAGCCGTTCGTGATCGTGATGTCGGCGCCGAGTTTCTGGAGGCCCTTCAGGTGCTGATCGATGGGCCGCAACCCGATGGCGCATCCGCCCGGGAGCGCCACCCGCGCCACACCCGCGCGAGCCACGAGCGGCCCCAGCACGAGTACCGAGGCGCGCATGGTGGAGACCAGCTCGTAGGGCGCCTCGGGACTCGCGACGGAGGCGACCCGGACCCGGGTGCTCCCATCGGACTCGTCCGCGAGTTCCGCCCCGAGCCGCGTGAGCAGCGACCGGATCGTCTTCACATCGGCCAGCAGCGGGACGTTGTGCAGCGTGACGGGCTCGGCCGTCAAGAGCGTGGCGGCCAGCGCCGGGAGCGCCGCGTTCTTCGCGGCGCTCACCGCGACCTCCCCGCCGAGGGGCACCCCACCCTCGATCACGAGATGCGTCGGCATCAGCCGCCCACCTGCCCGGCGATGAACCGCTCGACGCCGCGCAGGTCGCGGCGCGCGGCGAGGCGGGAGAATCCCTCGGCCGCCATCAGCGAGGCCACGAGCCCCGCTTGCTCCTCGCCGATCTCCATCAGGAGCGTCCCTCCGGAGCGCAGCAGGCCCGGGGCCTCGGCGACGATGCGCCGGATCACCCGCAAGCCGTCCGGCCCCCCGTCCAGGGCAAGCCGCGGCTCGAATCCGGCGACCTCCCGGGGAAGCGACGGGATGATCCCGGTCGGGAGATACGGGGGGTTGGACACGATCATGTCGAGCCGGCCGGCGAGGGGGGCCAGGGGGGCCAGGAGGTCCCCTGCGACCAGCCGGACGCGCGCAGACAGCCCCGCGGCGCGCACATTGCCCGCCGCCACACCGAGCGCGGCCGGCGACGAGTCGATGGCCAGCACCTCGAGAGCAGGACAGGCCGCCGCGAGCGCGCAGGCGATGGCGCCGCTTCCGGTTCCCACGTCAGCCGCCACCGGCCCATCCAGCGGGGCGAGGATCTCCACCGCCCACTCGACCAGCCCCTCCGTCTCGGGGCGCGGGATCAGGACATCAGGGGTCACCCGGATCCGCAGTCCGACGAAGTCCTCGAAGCCCAGGAGATACTGGAGCGGCTCGTGGGCCCGCCGCCGCCCGACCAGGGCCCAGAATCGGTCCCTGCCGCCGGCCGTGACCTCCCGCGCCGGCTCCAGGTAGAGGTCGAAGCGGGGCAGGCCGAGCACCGTGGCGAGGAGCCACTCGGCGTCCTGTCGCGCGGTGGCGATCGCTGCGTCCTCGAGACGCCGCGTCCCCTCCCGCAGGAGGACGCCCACCGCGAGGCCAGAGGTCGCCGTCGTCATGCCGGACTCTCGGCGAGCTTGCGCCCCTGGTCCCAGGCCGTGAGCCCGTCGATGATCTCGTTCAGGTCACCTTCCAGGACGGCCGGCAGCCGGTGCAGCGTCAGGCCGATGCGGTGGTCCGACACCCGCCCCTGAGGGAAGTTGTAGGTCCGGATGCGCTCGCTCCGCTCGCCGGTCCCGACCTGGCTCCTGCGGTCGGCGGCGATGGCCGCGGCCTGCTCCTCCTGGGCGCGCTCGAGCAGCCGCGCCTTGAGCACGCGCATCGCCTTGGCCCGGTTCTTGATCTGCGAGCGCTCGTCCTGGCAGGTCACGACCAGCCCGGTGGGCAGGTGCGTCAGGCGCACGGCCGAGTCCGTGGTGTTCACGCCCTGGCCTCCTGGACCGGAGGAGCGATAGACGTCCACCCGGACGTCCCTGTCCTCGACCCGGATATCCACGTCTTCCGCCTCCGGGAGCACCGCCACCGTCACCGTGGAGGTGTGGATCCGCCCGCTGGACTCGGTGGCCGGCACGCGCTGAACGCGGTGGACGCCGCGCTCGAACTTCAGCCGGCTCCATGCGCCCCGGCCCTGGATGAAGAAGACGATCTCCTTGAAGCCGCCGACGCCGGTGGGGTGACTGTCCATCACCTCCACCTTCCACCGCTGGCTCTCCGCGTACTTCGTGTACATCCGCGCGAGATCGGCGGCGAACAGTCCGGCCTCGTCTCCGCCCGCACCCGCGCGGATCTCGACGAAGACGTTCCTCTGATCGTTGGGATCCCGGGGCAGGAGCAGCGAACGGAGCTCTTCCTCGCGCGCCGCCTGGCGAGCGGTCAGGTCATCGATCTCCGCCTGGGCCATCTCGCGCATCTCCCGGTCGGTGTCCTCGGCGAGGATGTGGCGGGCCTCGGAGATCCGGGCGAGCAGGGCCTTGTAGTCCTCGAACTTCTGCACCACCTCGGCCAGCTCTGAGGCAGCCTTGGCCATTCTGGCATACTCGGCCTGCTGCCCGATCACCTGCGGGTCGGAGAGCCGGCGTGAGAGCTCCTGATAGCGCTCCTCGAGCTGTCGCAGCTTATCGAACATCGCGTGCCCTCAGAGGCGGGTGGACGGGACAGGCCGCCGCAGCAGCGGGCAGGTCGGCGGCGTACGGGGGAGACGGAGCGTTCGGATCGAACCGCGGCTGCCGGCGCCGAACCGCCGCCCTACGCCTCCGCGATCGGCTTCCTGTTGTACTTCCGCTGGAAGCGCTCGATGCGTCCTGCCGTGTCCAGGAACTTCTGCTTGCCCGTGTAGAACGGGTGACACTTCGAGCAGACCTCGACACGGATGCCCGGCTGGGTGGAGCGGGTCGGGATAACTGCCCCGCAGCTGCAGGTGATGGTCGTATCGATGTAATCGGGATGAATGCCAGCCTTCACGGCGCACCTCCTGGATGAGGTACAGAAGATACCAGCCGGGCACGGAAAAAGCAAGGAATCAAACAACTTGCCATGGCCACGGGGCCCGGGGATGGCCTGGGTGACATCGGCTAGCGACAGCCGCGGCCAAGCACTCCGGCCGGGGTTCCGGCGGGCGCGGGCGGCGGACAGGCCGGGTGCCCGCGCCTGGCCAGGAAAACCCTAGCCCAGCTGGTTCATCTGGTTGAGGAAGTCCTTGTTCGTCTTCGTCATCTTCAGCTTGTCCAGCAGAAGCTCCATCGCTTCCACGGGATTCAGCTGGGACAGCGCCTTCCGGAGGAGCCACATCTTCTGCAGCTCGTCCTTCTCCAGCAGCAGCTCTTCCTTGCGCGTTCCGGTCTGCTCGATGTTGATGGTCGGGAAGATCCGCTTGTCCATCAGGCGCCGGTCCAGGTGGACCTCCATGTTGCCGGTGCCCTTGAACTCCTCGAAGATCACATCGTCCATCCGGGAGCCCGTGTCGATGAGGGCGGTGGCCATGATGGTCAGCGACCCGCCCTCCTCGATGTTCCGGGCGGCGGCGAAGAAGCGCCGCGGCCGCTGCAGGGCATTGGCGTCCAGCCCGCCCGACAGGACCTTGCCCGAGGATGGGATGACCGCGTTATGCGCCCGGGCGAAGCGGGTGATGGAGTCCAGGAGGATGACGACGTCCCGCTTGTGCTCCACGAGACGCTTGGCCTTCTCGATGACCATGTCGGCGACCTGCACGTGCCGCTGCGGAGGCTCGTCGAAGGTGGACGAGATGACCTCCCCCTTCACCGACCGCTGCATGTCGGTGACCTCCTCGGGCCGCTCGTCGATGAGCAGGACGATGAGGTACACCTCCGGGTGGTTCGTCGCGATGGCATTGGCCAGGTTCTGCAGGAGGACCGTCTTGCCGGTCCGCGGCGCGGCCACGATGAGCCCGCGCTGTCCCTTGCCGATGGGGCACAGGAGATCCATCGCGCGCGTCGTGAGATTGTCCGAATCGTGCTCCAGCCGCAGCCGCTCCATCGGGTAGAGCGGCGTGAGGTTGTCGAAGAGCGTCTTGTCCCGCGACTGCTCGGGCGTCTCGAAGTTGATGGCCTCGACCTTCAGGAGGGCGAAGTACCGCTCGCTGTCCTTCGGAGGACGCACCTGGCCCGAGATGGTGTCGCCGGTCCGGAGATCGAAGCGCCGGATCTGGGACGGGGAGACGTAGATGTCGTCGGGCCCGGGGAGGTAGTTGTAGTCGGGGGCGCGGAGGAACCCGAATCCGTCCGGGAGGACCTCGAGCACGCCCTCGGCGAAGATGAGCCCGTCCTTCTCCGCCTGCCCCTGGAGGATCTTGAAGATCAGCTCCTGCTTGCGGAGGCCGCTGAATCCCTGGACGCCCAGATCCTTGGCGACATGGTTCAGCTCGGTGATGGTCTTGTCCTTGAGCTCGGACAGGTTCATCTTCATACCTCCTCCCCCTCCGGCGTCCGATGGGTTCGGCGTGGAGTTGGCGGACATCCTTGGCGAGCTGCGCTTAGGGATACGCTGCGAAATGGCTGTCTCCGGGGGGGTGCACTGTGTACGAGGGGCTCAACGGCTGTACAGACGCCACTGTCCCACAGCGTCCGTGGCGCTGTCAACCTGATTCTCGCCGTCCCCTCACAATCGCCGGTCGATCATGGCTCGCTGCTTGATCTCCGCGAGCCATTCCCGGAATCGGGCCTGGTGCTTCTCGCGGAAGAGGATCTCGCGGATCTGGTTCCGGGCCTGCACCAGCCCATCACCCAGCAGCGACTCCTTCGACTCGAGCTTGAACAGGTGGTACCCGACCTCGGAGCGGAAGGGAGCCGACACCTCCCCGCTCTGCAGCCCGAGAATGGCCGCCTCGATCTCGGGCGCCAGCTCGCCCCGCTTGAGCGAGCCGAGCCCGCCCCCGTCCTTCCCCGACCCGTCATCGGAGTACTTCCGGGCCATCTCGGCGAAGTCCGCCTCGCCGAGCAGCAGGGCATAGACCTCCTGCGCTCTCCGGCGGGCGACGGTCCACCCGTCCTCTCCCCGGCCGGGCTCCGGCAGGAACAGGATGTGCCGGGCCTCGAAGGAGAGCCCGGTCTCGAGCTTGTCGCGGTTCTCGCCGAGATACCGGTCGATCTCCTGCTCGGTCACGGTGACCCGCAGGGTGACCTTTCGCCGGACCACCCGCTGGACCATCAGCTGGTCCTTGATCTGCCGCTTGACGCCGTCCAGCGTCACCCCCTGGGCTTTCAGCGCCTCCTCCGTCTGCGCCTCGGTGGTGACGCCGAGCTTCTTCTTGATCTCGCCGAGCTGCTCGGCGATCTCGGCCTCCTCCACGATGATCTTGTCGCGCTCGGCCTGCTGCAGCTGCAGGCGGTTGTCGATGAGGCGCTGGAGCAGCTGCTCGCGCAAGGCCAGTCGCGCGGCGGGGTCCTTGGGCTCCTGCTTGGTCTCGTAGAAGTGGTAGGCCTCTGCCTCGTCGAGCTGGGACAGCGTGATGGCGTCGTTGTTCACCACGGTGATGACGCGATCCAGGATCTCCTCGCTCTCGGGCGCCCGGACAGCCGCCCCGCCCGGCAGGATGGGGGCGCTCTTCGGCGGCTCGGCCTTCTGCGTCTGGAGCTGGGCCGCTCCGGGAGGCAATTTCGGCACCGCCGTGGCCTTCCCGAGAAGCGGGACCCAGGACGGCACCGAGCAGCCGGCGAGCGTCAGCCCCAGGACGGCGACCAGCACCGCGCGGGGGCGCGTCACGGGCGCAGCGACTCCAGCAGGGTGGTCAGCGCCGCCCGCACCGCCGACCACGGCTCCGAGGGGATCTGCGCTTCCAGTGTGTACTCCTTCAGCATCCTCAGGCGTCCCCGGCTGCAGCCGATGGCCCGCAGCAGCTGCTCCGGTGTGACGGGCGTCGATGGTGCGAAAGTCAGGAGCGCCCGGCCTCCCTGGGCGTCGACCCGCTCGACACCGACGGTCCGCGCCGCCACGCGGAGGCCGACGACGTCCAGCAAGGCGTCGACGGGAGCCGGGATCGGCCCGAAGCGATCCAGCATCTCCCCCCGGATGTCGGCGACCTCCTCGGTCCTGACGATGTCGGCGAGCCGTTTGTAGAGCGCCAGCCGCTGGGTGACCTCCGGCACGTAGTGCTCGGGCACCAGCGCCTCCACCCCCACCATGATGGTCGGATCCACGTGAGGGGGGGCAGGCTCGCCCTTCAATTCTCTCACAGCTTCCTCGAGGAGCTTGGTGTACAGATCGAACCCCACGGCGGCGATGTGGCCGTGCTGCTCGGGGCCGAGCAGGTTCCCCGCCCCGCGGATCTCGAGGTCGCGCAGAGCCAGCTTGAAGCCGGCCCCCAGCTCCGTCAGCTCCTCGATGACCCGGAGCCGCCGCTGCGCCGTCTCATCCAGGCGGCCGTCAGCCGGGATCAGGAGATACGCGTAACCCTGGAGGCGCTCCCGCCCGACCCGGCCCCGGAGCTGGTAGAGCTGGGCCAGGCCGAAGCGGTCGGCCCGGTTGATGATGATGGTGTTCGACGTGGGGATGTCCAGCCCCGACTCGACGATCGCCGTGGAGACGAGCACGTCGGCCTGGCCATCCACGAACTTCACCATGACGGATTCCAGCTCCCGCTCGGCCATCTGTCCATGTGCCATCACGACACGGGCAACGGGGCACAGCCCCTGGATGAAGGCGGTCATGGACGGGAGGGACTGCACCCGGTTGTGGACGAAGAAGACCTGGCCCCCGCGGTCGAGCTCCCGCTCGATCGCGTCCTTGATCACGGTCCGGCTGAAGCGGGTGACGACCGTCTCGACGGGCAGCCGATCGAGCGGCGGGGTCTCGATCACCGACAGGTCGCGGACTCCTGCCATGGCCATGTAGAGCGTGCGAGGGATGGGCGTGGCGGTGAGCGTGAGGACGTCCACCGAGGCTCGCATCTGCTT
>JACOVB010000329.1 GCA_016177555.1 Candidatus Rokuibacteriota bacterium | reverse complement strand
TGGTGGCCCCAACGGGAGTCGAACCCGTGTTTCAGCCTTGAGAGGGCCGTGTCCTAGGCCTCTAGACGATGGGGCCACTTCGGCGGGGCAGCGAAAGTGGCTGGGGGAGGAGGATTCGAACCCCCGCTACGTGGTCCAGAGCCACGCGTCCTACCACTAGACGATCCCCCAACGCCTCGCCATTCTACGCGGCGCTCTCGGGCCCTGTCAAGGCAACGGCAACAGGACGCGCTACAGGATGGCTGCCTTGAGCGAGCGGCTGGGCTTGAAGCGCGGGACCTTCGTCGCCGGGATCTTGATGACCTTGCCGGTGCGGGGGTTGCGGCCGTTGCGCTCGGCCCGCCGGCTGACCATGAACGTCCCGAACCCGCCGATGGTGACCCGCCGGCCCTTCTTGAGCGAGTCGAACACGGTGTCGAGGAACGCGTGGAGCGCCCGCTCGGAGGAGACCTTGGATCCGCCCGAGGCTTTGGCCATGACCGCGACCAGCTCTGCCTTGGTCATGCCATCATCTATCCGACCCGCGTGACCGAAGTCAAGCGGTCAGCTCCTGCACGGCCCGGAGCAGCGCATCTGCGCGAACAGGCGCGCGTTGAGGAGCGCCACCACGGCCTGGAAGGCGAACGAGACGAGAAGCGCGCGCGCGTGCTCGTCAACCACATGCCCCGGCCCGAGGTCGAGGGTGAGCACCCCGACGAGCTCGTCGCCGGCGAGCAGCGGGATGACCACCACCACCAGCGCCGTGAGCGTCGCTTGGATCGGCCAGCGCATGAATGAGACCGCGCGGGAACGCGACGGCGGGGCAGTCTGGCCGCTTGGCGTATAATCCCTCCCATGCCGCGCACCCCGCCGTTCGATCTCTCCACGCTGGTCCTCGTCTCGCTCGCCGTGATCTTCGGCCTCATCGCGTACTGGAAGGATCCGGGGTTGCCGTGGATCGGCGCGCGGACGGGGCTCTCCCTACTGTGGCTCGTCCTGCCGCGGCTGATCCCCGCGCTCATCCTCGCCGGCATGCTGCAGGTGGTGATCCCGCAGGAGACTGTCGCCCGCTACTTCGGCCGCCAGTCGGGGCTCATGGCTATCCTGATGGCGACCCTGGCCGGGATCGTGACGCCCGGCGGGCCCATGGTGACCGTGCCGCTGCTCGTGGTGCTGGCCAATTCTGGCATGGCGCTGGGACCGATGGTCGCGTACATGACCTCCTGGTCTCTCTTCGGCATGCAGCGCATCATCGCCTGGGAGGCGCCGCTCATGGGCTGGCACTTCGTCTTCGTCCGCGTCGTGCCGAGCCTCGCCTTCCCCGTCATCGCCGGCCTGCTCGTGAAGCTGTACTACCACGAGTGAGGCGCCGGCCGTGGCCTTCGCCGACCTGCGCGAGTTCCTCGCTCATCTGGAGACCCTGGGACAGCTCCGCCGCATCGCCGCGCCCGTCACCCGCGATCTCGAGATCACGGAGATCGCCGACCGCGTCTCCCGGGGGCCCGCCGACCGGAACGTGGCCCTCCTCTTCGAGCACGTCCAGGGCTTCTCGATGCCGATCCTCATCAACGCCTTCGGGTCGCCGCAGCGCATGGCGGCGGCGCTGGGAGTCGAGGGGCTCGACGACCTCTCCGCCCGCGTCGCGCACCTCCTCGACCTCAAGATGCCCGGCAGCTTCTTCGACAAGCTCCGCCGGCTCGGGGATCTGTTCGATCTCGCCAAGGCCGGGCCCAAGCGCGTGCGCTCGGCGCCCTGCCAGGAGGTGGTGGAGACGGCGGCGCCGAGCCTCGCGGGGCTGCCGATCCTGCGGTGCTGGCCGGGGGACGCCGGGCGCTACATCACGCTGCCGATGGTCTTCACGCGCGACCCCGTGTCGGCGGCGCGCAACGTGGGCATGTATCGCCTGCAGGTCTACGACGACCGCACGCTCGGCATGCACTGGCAAAGCCACAAGGGCTCGGCCGAGCATCACCGCGTGGCGGAGGAGACGGCGCGCGACCGGATGGAGGTGGCCATCGCGCTGGGCGGCGATCCCGCGGCCATCTACTCGGCCTCGGCGCCCCTGCCTCCGGGCATCGACGAGATGGTGTTCGCCGGGTGGCTCCGCGGCTCGGGCGTCCCCATGGTCGCGTGCAAGACCATCGACCTCGAGGTTCCGGCGGAGGCCGAGATCGTCCTCGAGGGCTACGTGGACCCGACCGAGCGGCGTGTGGAAGGGCCCTTCGGCGATCACACCGGCTACTACTCCCTCGCCCGCGAGTACCCGGTATTCCACCTGACGGCGGTCACCCGGCGCAAGAGCCCGATCTACCCCACGACCATCGTCGGCCGCCCGCCCCAGGAGGACTACTGGCTGGGCAAGGCGACGGAGCGGATCTTCCTGCCGATCATCCGGCTCCTGCTCCCCGAGGTCGTGGACATGAACATGCCGGCCGAGGGCGTCTTCCACAACCTGGTGATCGTGTCCATTCGCAAGCGCTACCCGGGGCAGGCGCGCAAGGTCATGTATGCGCTCTGGGGGCTCGGCCTCATGATGCTCGCCAAGACCATCGTGGTGGTCTCCGAGCACGTCAACGTCCGCGACCTGTCGGAGGTGGCGTGGCGGGCGACGGGCAACATCGATCCCCGGCGCGATCTCGTCGTGATCGAGGGGCCCACGGACGACCTCGACCACGCGGCGCTGCGCCACCGCTTCGGGGGCAAGCTGGGCATCGATGCCACGGAGAAGGGCGCGATGGACGAGATCGGCCAGCCGTGGCCCGACGAGATCGTCATGAGCGCGGACATCCGCGCGCTGGTCACCCGACGCTGGCAGGAATACGGCCTCGCGTAGTGCGAGCCGAGACGTGCCTCACGGCGAGGCGAGCGGAGATGGAGATCCGGCGAGCGTGAGCGAGCCGGCCGCGGTCCGGCACTTCCTCGACGCGATCAAGTTCGAGCACACTGTCTTCGCCCTGCCCTTCGCCTACGTGGCGATGGTGCTGGCGGCCGACGGCTG
>JACOVB010000355.1 GCA_016177555.1 Candidatus Rokuibacteriota bacterium | reverse complement strand
CGATCTCGCGCCCGACACGCTGCGGCTCGTCATCCAGGACATCGCGGTGGCCCTGCACGAGACGGGCATCCACCGGATCGCCGTCATCGGGGGGCCAGGTCTCGCCGCGGGGACGACGGTGATCCCGTTCGGCAACTTCATCGTGAAGGCCGCCGTGCGGCAACTCAACCACGAGTACCCGGGGATGGACGCGATCTGGGTGCAGCCGCTGGCGGCCGCCGCCCCCGCGCTGGCCCAGATCTTCGAGTCGGTGGCCGACGACGTCCACGCCGGCGAGGTGGAGACCTCCCTCGCCATGGCGGTGTGCCCGGGAAGCCTGGGCGCGCCGGCGGACGATCACGTCCCGCCGGCCCGCCGCGCCGACCTCGACCTCGTGCCGCTCACGACGCTGTCGCCGACGACCGTGTGGGGGCGACCGAGCCTGGCGACGCGAGCGAAGGGCGAGGCGGCGCTGGCGGCGGCAGCGGAGGCCACCGCTGGCTACATCGCCGGGACGCTCGACACGCTCGGGCGAATGAAGAAGGACGGTCACTGAGCGCCGGCCCGCTCAGGCGACCCTGGCGATCACGAGGAGACCGCCCGCCGGCGGCACAACTCGGCATGCGCGCCGCCGAGGGGCGGCGCTTGCGGGGCCAGCGGCCCTCGGCGTAGACTCGGCGCCGTGGGAATGTCCGGCGCAGGCTCCGTGTTCGACGGGCTCCTCGAGCGGCACGGCGGCTGGGCGATTCCCCTCGTCCTGGCTCTGGTCACCGTGGCCGTCTTCCTGCCGGCGCTCGAGAACGGCTTCGTGAACTGGGACGACCCACAGGCGCTCGTCGACAACCCCCACTACCGCGGCCTTGGCTGGACCCAGCTCCGCTGGGTGCTGACCACCTTCCTGATGGGGCACTACAGCCCTCTCGCCTGGTTCACCTTCGCAGTCGACTATCTCCTCTGGGGGATGAATCCCGCCGGTTACCATTTCACCAGCCTGCTCCTGCACGTCGCCAACGCGGTGCTCTTCTACTTCGTTGCGCGAAGGCTGTTGCGGGCCGCGGCCCCGGGCGCGGCGGATGCGGGGCCGGAGATGAGGCTGTTCGGGGGGGTGGCGGCGTTGTTGTTCGCCATCCACCCGCTCCGGGTGGAATCGGTGGCCTGGGCGTCGGACCGGCGGGACGTCCTGTGCGGGTTTTTCTTCCTCGCCGCGGTGCTCGCGTATCTGAGAGCCGTGGAGACGGCGGATGTCGGGCGGCGGCGGCGGTGGCAGGCCGCGTCGCTCGGGGCATTCGTGGCAGCGCTCCTCTCCAAGGCCACGGCCATGCCGCTGCCGGCGGTACTGCTGCTGCTGGACCTCTACCCGCTGAGACGCCTTCAGGTCCTGGGCTGGCGTCGGCTTGTCGTGGAGAAGATGCCGTACGGCGTGCTGGTCGGGGCCAGCGCGGTGGTGGCAACCATCGCGAAGACCCACGCTGACTGGGCGATGGAGGCGCATGGGCTCGGGACGCGGCTGGCGATAGCGGGATACGGCTTGATGTTCTACCCGTGGAAGTTCCTGTGGCCCGTCGGGTTGTCGCCCCTGTACGAGTGGCTGGGGCCGGCGGATTTGCTGGCGTGGCGCTTTCTGTTTCCGACCTTGAGTTTCGCGATCGTGACGGCGGGCTTGGTCGCGGGACGGCGGCGATGGCCCGGCGCGCTCGCGGCCTGGGTGTTTTCGGCGCTGATGGTGCTGCCCGTGAGCGGGCTGGTGATGCGTGCCGGCCCGTACCTCGCGGCCGACCGCTACAGCTATCTCTCCGGGCTCGGCTGGGCGCTGCTCGGCGGGGGCGCGCTCCGGCACTGGTCGCTGGCGCGGCGCTGGCCTGTTCACGGCGGCCGCCGCGCGGCTGTCCTGGCGGGGCTGCTGGTGGTCGTCATCGGTGCACTGGGAACGCTCACCCGAGGGCAGATCCACGTCTGGCGCGATTCGGAGACACTCTGGACGCACATCACCTCCCTCGCCCCATCGTCCATCGCTCATTTCAACCTCGGCATGTTCCTCGAGACTCAGGGGCTGCGCCAGAAGGCTGCCGAGCATTACCGCGAGGCGCTTGCGATCAACCCCGACCTTGCCCAAGCGCACAGCAGCCTGGGCCTGGTGCTGGCGCAGGAGAACCGGGTTCCCGAGGCCATCTTCCACTTGCGCGAGGATGTGCGACTGAACCCGGGATCGTCCCGAGCCCGCAAGAACCTGGCCACCGTCCTCGCCCGGCAGGGCCGTACTGCTGAGGCCATCGAGCACCTGCGCCGGGCGGTGCAGCTCAGCCCCGGCGACGCCTCGGCGCACAACGATCTGGGGAATGTCCTCGCCGTCCAGGGGCAGCTCGACGAGGCGGTCCAGCATTATCAGGAGGTCCTGAAGATCACCCCCGATTCCCCGGAGATGCACAATAACCTCGGGATGGCCCTGGCCTTGCAGGGCCGGAAGAGCGAGGCCGTCGAGCATTTCCGCCGGGCGCTTGCGATCAGACCAGGCTTCCCGGTCGCCCAGAAGAACCTTGACTGGACGCTGGCGGGACGTAGCCCGGCGAGATAGCCCGGCCCCGGGGCTTCACGGGACATCCGAGGCCGCGGTGCTATGATGTCGCACCATGACCGACAAGACGATCCGCGTGGGATTCGTGGGCGCAGGCAACAACACCCGCCGCCGGCACATCCCGGGATTCCGGGCTCTGCCCGGCATCGAGCTGGTCGCGGTGGCCAACCGGACGAAGGAGTCGGGCGAGCGCGTCGCGCGCGAGTTCGGCATCGCCCGGGTCTCCGAGGATTGGCGGGAGCTGGTGCGGGCCGCCGACGTCGACGCGGTGTGCATCGGGACCTGGCCCTACATGCACTGCGCGGTCACGCTGGCCGCGCTCGCGCAAGGCAAGCACGTGCTCTGCGAGGCGCGCATGGCCATGGACGCCGCCGAGGGGCGGCGCATGCTGGACGCCGCGCGCGGGGCGCCGCACCTCGTCGCCCAGCTCGTCCCGGCGCCCCACACGCTCGAGGTCGACGCGACCATTCACGGCCTCCTGACCGAGCGCTACGTGGGCGAGGTACTGGCGGTGGAGCTCCAGGCGACCCAGGGCGGCTTCGTCGAGCCCGAGGCGCCGCTGCACTGGCGCCAGGACGCCGCGCTCAGCGGGCTCAACATCCTCAACATGGGCATCTGGTATGAAGCCATGATGCGCTGGCTGGGCCCCGCCCGCCGCGTGTTGGCGATGACCTTGGTGTCCGTGCCGCGACGCCGCGACGCGGGCGGCACCTGGCACGAGGTGCGGG
>JACOVB010000354.1 GCA_016177555.1 Candidatus Rokuibacteriota bacterium | reverse complement strand
CTGGGCATGGAGGTCCTCCTGGATCTGCCGATGGAGCCGTACCGCTACCCGGAGCTGGATCCAGGCCCGGGCGCCCTCATGATGGCCATGGATGCCGCGACGGCGGCGCGGATCCTGACGAAACACCTGATGGCCCTGCCGGGGGTGGTGGGTGTCACCAACCACATGGGCTCCCGCATGACCGAGGATCGCGCGCGGATGCGAGCCGTCCTCGAGCCACTCCGCGCCCGGCGGCTCCTGTTCGTCGATGCTCTCACAAGCAACCTGTCGGTCGGTTACGATGAGGCGAGAGCGCTGGGCCTGCGCGCCGGGCGCCGCCAGGTGTCCATCGACGCCTCGGCCGGCGAGGATGCGCTCCGGGCCCGCTGGGAGGAGGCGGGGCGCCTGGCGGTGGGCCGAGGGGAGGCCATCGCCCTGGCCCGCGGCCATCCGCTCACGATCCGGCTCCTGAAGGAGTACATTCCCCGGTGGGAAACCGCAGGGGTAAGGATGGTGCCCGTGTCCCACGTGGTGCGGTAGATCCGGACATGATCGTCCTGGGCATCGAGACGTCCTGCGACGAGACGGCGGCGGCCGTGCTGGACGGGGGCCGCAAGATCCTGGGGAGCGTGGTCGCGTCCCAGGATGCGGTGCACGCTCCGTACGGTGGCGTCGTGCCCGAGCTTGCCTCGCGGCGGCACCTGGAGGTCGTGCTGCCGGTGATAACCCAGGCTCTCGCCCGGGCCGGCCTTGGGCTCACCGACCTCCACGGGGTGGCCGTCACCCAGGGACCGGGGCTCGTGGGCTCGCTTCTCATCGGCTGCTCCGTGGCCAAGGCCATGGCCTACGCCCGCGGGCTGCCGCTCGTGGGAGTCAACCATCTCGAGGGCCACATCTACGCCGCATTCCTCGAGGAACCCGCGCCCACTCATCCCTTCCTCGCCCTCGTCGTCTCGGGCGGCCACACGGCGCTCTACCTCGCCCGCGGGGCAGGGCGCTACGAGCGCATCGGCCAGACGCGCGACGACGCCGCAGGCGAGGCCTTCGACAAGGTGGCCAAGCTCCTCGGCCTCGGCTATCCCGGCGGTCCCGTCATCGAAACCACGGCGAGGCTGGGCGACCCGAGGGCCATCCGGTTGCCGAGGGCGCAGATGAGCGACGGCGCGCCGGACTTCTCATTCAGCGGGCTCAAGACAGCCGTGTCCCTCCACGTGA
Organism: Candidatus Rokuibacteriota bacterium; assembly: GCA_016177555.1. Next base: position 1,055 of record JACOVB010000354.1, on the reverse strand, counting down.
AGCGCCACGCTCCGCTTGCCTCCCGGCAGGTGGCCGATGTGGCCGCCTCCTTCCAGGCCACGGCCGTGAAGATGCTGGTGAGCAAGACCGTCGGGGCCGCCCAGCGCAACCACGTGCGGCGGATCGTGCTCACCGGTGGTGTGGCCGCCAACGGGGCGCTGCGGGAGGCGCTCCAGCAGGAGTGCCATGCGCGCGGGTGGGACCTCCACGTACCCTCGCGCGCGCTCTGTACCGACAACGCCGCCATGATCGCCGCCGCGGGCCACGACCGTCTCGTGGCGGGCGAGCGGGCGCCGCTCACGATGAACGCGATCCCCGACCTGGCGCTCGGATGAGGGTGCTCGGCCGATGACCGCACGGCTGGACTACGAAGCGCTCCTGGCGGGCCTCCCGGACGCCGTGGTGGGCGTGGACGAGGGGCTGCGGATCGTCCTCTGGAACCCGGCCGCCGAGGCGCTGCTTGGCCGCTCGGCCCGCCGGGTGCTCGGCCGGACCCTGAAGGACGTTTTCCCGCCGGACACCTCCCTGGTTCGCCATCTCACCGGCACCCTCACGACGGGCGAACGCCGCTCGGAGTCGGAGGCGGCGCTGGACGGGGGCGACGGCCGGCCGATCCACGTCAGTGTGATGACGGCGCCTCTGGCCTCACGCAGCGGCGCCGTCGAGGCCGCCGTCGCCGTGATCCGGGACATGACACGCCTGCACCAGCTCGAGGCCGAGGTGCGCCGCGGCGAGACGCTGGCGGCGGTGGGGCGGATGGCGATGGGGCTCGCCCACGAGATCCGGAACCCGCTCTCCGCCATCCGCGGCGCCGTGCAGCTCATGCAGCGCGAGCTCGGCGACGACGGGCGCTTCGGCGAGTACACGGAGGTCCTGCTCAACGAGGTCAACCGCGTCAACCGGATCATCGAGATGCTGCTGGACCTCGGCCGTCCCGTGACCTTGCGCCTGGCGCCCCTCAATCTCCACCAGCTCCTCGAGCGCGTTGCGCTCCTCTCCCAGGAGATGGCGGCGCAGCAAGGCGTGCAGATCATCAGGCGCTACGACCCGAGCCT
>JACOVB010000353.1 GCA_016177555.1 Candidatus Rokuibacteriota bacterium | reverse complement strand
GGCGCCACCACCGCCGGGTCCAGGGGAGGCTGCGCCACCAGCGCCCCGAGCGTGACCTCCCGGCTGAGCGTCCGGACGCGCGCGAGCGCCTCGTGGTCGAAGGACTGGACCAGCGCCCGGTCGATGACCTCGTAGATCTCGAGGCAGGCCACGACCCGCTCCTCGATGCCGGGGTAGAGGTCCGATCCCCCCTTCAGCTCGATCCAGAAGCGCGTGCGGTCGCGGAATCGCTCGAGCACCTCCTGGAGCGTCTGGATCCGCTGGCCCCGGAAGACCGAGGAGCGCCAGCCCCCGGCGTCCAGCCGCTTCAGCTCCTGCACCGTCCGGTCGCGGACGGACCCGACGCCGTTCGTGGTCCGCTCGAGTGTCCCGTCGTGGATGACCACCGGGTGCTCGTCGCGGGAGAGGTGGACGTCGAGCTCGATGGCGTCGGCGCCCTGCGCCAGGGCCAGCTCGAAGGCCGCGATGGTGTTCTCGGGGGCCTCCGCCGATGCGCCCCGGTGGGCGATCACCAGCGGCCGGCTCGCGTCATGCCGCATTGTCTCGCTCATCGCTTCCGTGGCAGTATCGGGACGTGCGCACGCCCGTCCTGGATCTCTTCCGTCCCGCCGTGTGGCTGGGGGCGCGCCTCTATTTCGGCATCCGCTTCGAAGGCGTCGACAATATCCCCCGGGATGGGGGGCTGATCATCACCCCGAACCACGTGACCTATGCCGATCCTCCGCTCGTCACCATCCCGGTGCGCCGCCCGGTCCACTACATGGCCTGGAGCGCGCTCTTCCGCATCCCGGTCCTGTCCTCGTTGATCCGGCGTCTGCGCGCCTTCCCGGTGGAGATCGAGGCGGCCGACCCGAAAGCGACGCGGGAAACCGTGCGGCTGCTCGATGCGGGAGCGGCCGTGATGATCTTCCCCGAGGCGGGGCGGAGTCCCGACGGGCGGCTGCAGCGCTTCAGGCCGGGCGCGTTCCGGCTGGCGTGCTCTTGCAAGGTGCCGGTGCTCCCCGTGACCATCATCGGAGGTACAGACTCGTGGCCGCCCGGGCGCTGGCTCCCGCGCCCTGGCCGCCTCACCATCGTGTACCACCCGCTCATCTGGCCAGCGGGGGGCAAGGATGTCAAGGGCGCCGCCCAGGAGATGGCGCGGAACGTCCGCGCCGCGGTGGTCTCGGCGCTGCCGCTGCCGCTCAGGCCCGCCGACGAGGAGTAGGCCCCGCGCGTCAGCGGGATCTTCGGGCAGCAGTCGGTGCTATGATCGCGGCAATCCACCGCCGGAGCGCGTCGGGGCCATGGTCAACGTCAACAAGCTGTTCCGCCGGCTGAGCATCCGCACCAAGCTCGTCATCGCCTTCGTGCTGCTGGGGGTGGTGCCGGTGGCCGTCGTGGGAGGCTACGGCGCGGTCTTCTCCTTCTCGCTTCTCAAGCAGACCGTCCTCGACGGCCTGCGTGAGGGAGTCTCGCTCAAGGCGGGAGAGGTCCAGCAGTTCCTCGAGACCGTGCGCGACGACGTGACGTTTCTCACGCGGCTGCCAACCCTGCAGACGATGGTCGCGTCCGGGTCGGGTCCCTCGCGCGCGGCGACCGACGCCGTCCAGCAGGCCTTCCTCGCCTTCTCCCGATCCCGGAAGGCCTACTACCAGATCCGCTACCTCGACGAGCGGGGACGCGAGGTCGCCCGCGTGGACTTCGACGGGGAGCGCCACTACGTGGTCCCCGCCGCCGGGCTCCAGGACAAGAGCGACCGCTACTACTTCCGCGAGGCCATGAGGCTGACGGTCGGGGCGGTCTACGTCTCTCCCATGGACCTCAACGAGGAGTGGGGGAAGGTCGAGCGTCCCGCCATGCCGGTGGTGCGGTACGCGGCGAGGGTGGCCGACCCGCGCGGCGAGGCGCGGGGGATCGTGATCGTGAACCTCTACGCGTCGAAGATCCTCTCGCAGGTGGTGAGCCTGGGGCGCGAGCGCGGCACGGTTTTCCTGGTGGACTCGCAGGGAATCTATCTCGCCGACTCGCGGCGGATGCCGCCCGAGGCCAGCGGCTTCGCCGCCGCGGGCGACAGTCTCCACGGAGATTTCGCGCGTGAGATCACGGCCAGGTTGCTCTCGGGCACCGCCGGCGCGGTCGTGGAGCCGGGGCTCAGGGGCCGCATCCTCGCCTTCGCGCCGATCCACCCCGGACCCGGGCGGGGCCCGTGGGTCGTGGCCCACGCCTACAGCAAAGCCGAGGCCCTCTCCACGATCCGCTCGCTCCAGCTTCTCGTGGCGGTGCTGGGGGCGGGCGTGCTCGTGGTGGCCGCCGTGGTGGGCGTCGCCGCCGCGCGGCACTTCACGCGGCCCATCGCCGCGCTGGCCAAGGCCGCCGAGGCCGTCGCTGCGGGGGACTTCGACCGCGTCATCCGCGTGGAGACCAACGACGAGCTGGAAGACCTGAGCCACCAGTTCAACCGGATGGCCGGGCACCTGAAGCAGCACGAGCGGGAGCTCCTCGAGGCGCGGGAGCGCGCCGAGCGGTTGGCCCGGGAGGCGGGGGCGCTGTTGCGCATCGGCACCGAGATCTCGAGTCTCCTCTCGCTGCCGGAGATCCTCCAGCTCGTGGTGGACAAGGCGCGGGAGCTGCTCGGGGCCGATGTGGCCATCCTCTGCCTGGTGGAGCCGGGCATGGGGCTGCGCGTTGGCGCCACGAGCGGCGCCGGGGAGGCCCTGCGTCTCGGCCCCGGCGCGCCGCTGGACGCCACCGACTGCGGTCGGGCGGGGGCGCTGGGCTGCCTGTGCTCCGTGACGCACGGTGAGCTCCTGCCGACCCACGTCGCCGCGCTGCTGCGGACAGGCGAGCGCGAAGTTGGCGATCTCTGCGTCGGCTACCGGGCCCCGCGCGTGGTGGACCGGGAGCAGATGGACTTCCTCCAGGGGCTTGCCAACCAGGCGGCCATCGCCATCGAGAACGCGCGACTCCACCGTGAGGTGCGGGATCTGGCCCGGCTGGAGGAGCGGGACCGGATCGGGCGCGACCTCCACGACGGCGTCATCCAGTCCATCTACGCCACGGGCCTCGGGCTCGAAGAGTGCATGCGGCTGGCCGCCGAGGGCTCGCTCGAGGTCAGGCCCAGGCTCGAAGAGGCCATCGAGGGCCTCAACACCGTGATCCGGGACGTCCGGAATTACCTCGTGGGGCTCGACCCCGAGGAGCTGCAGGACCGCGATGTGGCCGGCGCCCTGGACGGGCTCGTGCGGGGGCTCGCGCTGAACTCGCTCCTGGCTGCCGACCTCTCCGTGGAGGAGGGCATCGACCGGCTGCTCACGCGCGACCAGGTCATTCACCTCTTCCAGATCTGCCGCGAGGCCCTGACCAACGTGATCCGTCACGCCCGGGCCTCTCGCGTTGCGCTGAGCCTCGGCCGCGACGACGGCTCCGTGCGCCTGCGCGTCGAGGACGACGGGGTCGGCTTCGAGCCCGATGCCCGGCCGGGCGTCGGCCGCGGGCTCCGGAACATGAGCGAGCGGGCCCGGCGACTCGGGGGAGAGCTCTCGGTGACCAGCGCCCAGGGCCGCGGCACCCGGATCGCGCTGAGGATTCCCCTGGAGCCGGCGTCGTGAGCGCCCGGAAGATCGGCGTGCTCCTGGTGGATGACCACGAGGTGGTCCGCGTGGGGCTGCGCTCGCTCCTCAGCCGGGAACGCGGCATCGCGGTCGTGGGCGAAGCCGGGACGGCGGAGGCCGCGGTGGCCCAGGCGGCGGCGCTGCGACCGGACGTGGTGGTGATGGACGTGAGGCTTCCCGATCGCAACGGGGTGGAGGCCTGCCGGGAGATCCGGAGCGCCGATCCCCGCGTCCACGTGATCATGCTGACCTCCTACGCGGACGAGGAAGCCGTGTTCAGCTCCATCCTGGCCGGCGCCTCCGGCTACCTGCTCAAGCAGATCCGCGGCCAGGAGCTGGTGCGCGCCATCGAGACGGTGGCGGCGGGGCAGTCGCTGCTCGATCCGGCCGTGACCCAGAAGGTG
>JACOVB010000352.1 GCA_016177555.1 Candidatus Rokuibacteriota bacterium | reverse complement strand
TTCCAGGTCTAGCAGGCCGCTGAAAAAGGCCCATCTGCGGAGGTACGGCGCCCTCGGCCGCACGCTCAACGTGCTTCGCTCACGCTCGCCCGGATCTCCGGATGCGCTCACCTCGCCTCCGGCTCGGCTCGCCACGCGGAGTACGCCTCGGTTGCGGCCGTCGGGCGCCGCCTCGCATCTGGACCCGTCTGAGCGACCTGCGAGGTCTTGCGCACCCTGCTACCCGCGTCGGCAGGGGCGAGGGGTGCGCGCGCGCTCCCAGCGGTCCTGCCGAGTGTTCTCGCTGTGATATCCTGCCGGCCATGACGATCCCCAAGGACTATTTCGACTGGGCGGCGAAGCTGTTCGACCCCTCGCGGATCCACGAGAAGCCCGAGGCGCTGGCCGGCATCCGCGTGCTCGACCTGTCCGTGATCTACTTCGGTCCCGCCACCGGCGATTTCCTCGGCGAGATGGGCGCGGAGGTCATCAAGGTGGAGATGCCGGGGCAGGGGGACGTGACACGCATCCTCGGCAACGCCTCCTTCTTCTGGAAGAACATCTCCGTGGCCTTCTTCTGCGCCAACCACTCCAAGTACCACATGGGGATCGACATGCACCGGCCCGAGGGGCAGGCGCTGATCCGTCAGCTCGCCGCGCGCTCGGACATCGTCATCGAGAACTACAAGGCGGGTACCCTGGAGGAGAAGTTCGGCCTGGGCTATCGCCAGCTCCGCGAGGTGAACCCCCGGCTGATCTACGTGGCCAACACGGGCTTCGGCCAGTGGGGGCCGTTCTCGAAGGGGCGCGCCTCCTACGACGGGCTCGCCCAGGCCGTCTCCGGCCTCACGGCCATCACGGGCGAGGGCGAAGCGCCCACGAAGATCGGCAACTACCTCGGCGACTGGTTCGGCGCCTCCATGTCGGCCGTCGGCGCGCTGGCGGCGCTGCGCTGGCGCGCCCGCACCGGCGAGGGGCAGTTCGTGGAGATGGCGCAGTGCGAAGGCCTCGTGCGCGCCATGGACTGGACGTGGCTCTATGCGGGGCTCACCGGACGCGACCGCCAGAAGGTGGGCAACGGCGACCACGTCTTCACGCCCTCGGGTGTCTACCGCTGCGCCGACGGCTACGTCGCGGTGGTGGCGGGCACCGATCGGGAGTTCCACGGGCTGTGCCGGATGCTCGGGGAGCCCGGGCTCCTGCGCCACGAGCGCTTCGCGACGGCGGCCGCGCGCCGAGAGCGGGCGAGCGCCAGGGCGATGGACGCCAAGCTCGCCGCCTTCTGCGGCCCCAGGAGCCGGAAACAGGTGGAGGCCGCCGCCCGAAAGGCGGGCGTCGCCGCGGCTCCCGTCATGACGGCCAAGGATCACGCGGAGAGCGAGCATCTCCGGGCGCGGCGCTCGGTGTGGGAGTACGAGGACCCGATGTACGGCACCATGGTGGAGTACGGGCCCGCCCCGAAGCTCTCGGCGACGCCCGCGCGGATCAAGTGGGCGGGCAAGCCCGTGGGCTTCCACAACGAGCTGGTCCTCAAGCGGATCCTCGGGCTCGACGACGCGCGCATCAAGGCGCTGGAGGCCGCGGGGGCCATCGGCCGCTGGACCGAGGGCCGCCGCGGCGCGGGGCCGCCGGAGGGATGGAAGGGCGAAGGGAGGCTCGTGTGACGAGAGAGGCGGCCCCGCGGATGCCCCCGCATCTGGGGGAGCAGGCCCGCCCGGACGGGAAATGGGACGAGTGGATCAAGGCGGCCGAGGACCCGGGCGGTGTCGCCGACAAGCCCGAGGCTCTCGACGATCTCCTGGTCCTGGATCTCTCTCACGGGCATTACGGCGCGCTCCTCACCGCCACGTACCTGGCGGAGCTGGGCGCGGAAGTCATCAAGGTGGAGCCGCCGGGGGGCGATCCCGCGCGGCGCTGGGGGCCCGCGGAGGCCTCCGCGGGCGGCGACGGGCTCGCCTTCGTGGCGGAGGCGCGGAACCGCTACCACCTGACCCTCGACCTCACGACCCGTGAAGGCCGCCGGCTCCTCAAGGGGCTCGCCGCGCGCGCCGACGTGCTGATCGAGGGATTCGCGCCGGGATACCTGGACGGCCTCGGCATCGGCTACCGCCAGCTCTCCGCCCTGAACCCGCGGGTCGTCTACGTCGCGTGCTCGGCCTACGGGCAGTTCGGGCCGCTGGCGAAGAACCAGCCGCCCGAGCACGACCTCACCGACCAGGCGCTGTCCGGTCTCCTGCACCTCACCGGGAATCCTGACACGGCCCCCGTGAAGGTCGGGTCGTGGATCAGCGCCTACGGCCAGGCGGCCTGGGGCGCGCTGGGAACGCTGGCGGCGCTGCACTGGCGCGAGCGCTCCGGCCGCGGGCAGATGATCGACGTCACCGGGGCCGAGGCGCTCATGCGGTATCTGGAGTACTCGGTGCTCCTCTATCACGCGAGCGGTGCGATCCGGGGCCGGACGGGACTCTACGAGCTGGCCGTGTTCCCGTACACCTTCGTGCCCGTCAAGGACGGCTGGGCCTTCATCGCGGGCTACACCGACCCCAACTTCCGCGCCCTCTGCCGCGTCATGGGACGCCCGGAGCTGGGGGACGACCCGCGCTTCAACACCACGCTTCAGCGGACGACGCTCGCGAACGAGATCCAGCTGCGCGACGAGATCTGCGCGTGGTCCGCCAACTACACCTCGGCCGAGATCCTGGACAAGGTGCTGGCGGACCCGGGGCCCGGCGTCATCGTCTTCGGGCCCATGAACCCCCCGACCCGCATGCTCACGGAGGCGCATTGGTGGGAGCGCGGGTGCCTGAAGCGCCTCTCCGACCCCATCTATGGCGAGCTGCTCCTCCAGATGCCGGCTTGGCGCATGACAGGCACTCCGCCGCGGCTCAAGTGGCCCTGCCGCCCGGCCGGCTACCACAACAGCCTGATCTTGCAGAAGTACTTCGGGATCGGGCCGGGCCGGGCCGCGGAGCTGGCGGCAGACGGGGTCCTGTGAGTACCGTTCGGAGCGCCGCGCAATACTATTGTCGCAGAGCGTCATGGTGCAGTACCATGCTTGGTGGTGCCCCGTGCTCGGGGGTGAAGGCCGGGCCCAAGGGGGAGGCATGAAGGACGAACTGTTCACCATGGCGACCGAGATCCCGGGGCTCTCACCTGGGGCTCGGGCCCGCTGGCAGCACGAGATGGAACGCACCCGCCTCCGCATGAAGCACTTCGCGGAGATGGTCATGAACCCGCAGGAGCCCGTGGTCGGGCCCACGCCACGGCAGGAGATCTACCGGAAGAACAAGTCGCGGCTCTACCGGTACGCGTCCACGCGCACCCACCGCACCCCGCTCCTCTTCGTCCCGAACCTCGGCATCAGTCGCCCGTACATCTTCGACCTCATGGCCCATGGCTCCTTCGTCGAGCACATGACCCAGCAGGGCTTCGACTTCTACCTGGTGGACTGGGGCGTCTTCGGCGAGGAGGACAACGGGCTCACGGTCGAGGACGCGGTGACGAAGATCCTCCCGCGGCTCGCGCAGAGGGCATTGGAGTCGTCCGGCGCATCAGAGATATCGGTGCTCGGGTACTGCATGGGCGCCCCGCTGTCCGCGTGCTTCCTCGCGACGCATCCCGAATTCCCGGTGAAGAACTTCATCAACATGGCCGGTCCCATCGACTTCGCCCACGTCGGGCTCTTCGGGCTGTGGCTCGATCCGCGTTTCTTCGACGTGGACAAGTGCGTGGACACGCTCGGCAGCGTCCCGTCCGACATGATCAAGGCGGGCTTCAAGCTTCTCAAGCCGACGATGGATCTGAGCGCGGGCCTCAACCTGTGGTGGAATCTCTGGAACCCCGAGTACGTGTCGGGCTTCAACGCGCTGAACAAGTGGGCCAACGAGTACGTGGCGTTCCCGGGCGAGTTCTTCCGGCAGTGGGTGAGGGAGTTCTACCAGGAGAACCGCCTCATCAGGGGTGAGCTGGTGATGGGCGGCACGAAGGTGAATCTCGCGCGCATCACCTGTCCCGTCCTCGCGGTGGGGGCCCGGGCGGACAACATCGCGCCCCCCGGCTGCGTCAAGCCGCTGATCGAGGCCGTGGGAAGCACGGACCGCGAGTACGTGGAGATGCCCGGCGGGCACATCTCGCTCATCGCCGGGCGCGGCGCCTCGGTGCACTGCTGGCCCAAGGTCGCCTCGTGGCTGGCGGCGCGCTCGTGATGCATCGGGGCCGGGGAGGGGAGTGACGATGGCCGACACAGGCGGGCAGGCGCTCTTCGATCTCTGGAAGAAGCAGGTGGAGGAAGGGACCCAGCAGTGGCTGAAGATGATGGGGACTCCCCAGGCCCAGACGCTGGATCCCCAGGCTTTCTGGCGGCCCTTCATGGACCAGGGCATGGCGGGTTGGGCCAAGGTCATGACGCAGGGGACGGTCTCCCCGGACCTCATGGGCCAGTGGAAGCAGTTCCTGGATCAGTGGATCGCCGCATGGGCGAAGGTCCTCGAGCAGGCCATGGGGACGGAGGCCTTCGCCAAGGCGATCGGCACGCAGCTCGAGGGATTCCTCAACGCCGCGAGCCCGGCGAAGAAGGCCGCCGAGCAGCACAT
>JACOVB010000351.1 GCA_016177555.1 Candidatus Rokuibacteriota bacterium | reverse complement strand
CGGTCCACGGGCACCCCCGCGCGGGTGACCTCCTCCACGTAGGCGATGGCATTCGCCATGGTGAAGGCCACCTCCTGGACGGACGTCGCGCCCGCCTCGGAGATGTGGTAGCCGCTGATGTTGATGGGGTTGTAGCGGGCCATGTGTCCGGCGCAGTAGACGATCATGTCGCGCATGATCCGCATGGAGGGGCGGATCGGGAAGATCCACTCCTTCTGCGCGATGTACTCCTTCAGGATGTCGGCCTGGACGGTGCCCGACAGCGCGTCGAGGCTGTTCCCCCGCGAGCGGGCCAGCGCCACGTACATGGCCAGCAGGATCCACGCCGTGGGGTTGATGGTCATGGAGACGGAGATGCGTTCGAGGTCGATGTCCGCGAAGAGCGCCTCCATGTCGTCGAGCGTGTCCACGGCCACGCCCTCGCGTCCCACCTCGCCGAGCGAGCGCGGGTCGTCGGAGTCGTAGCCCATGAGCGTCGGCATGTCGAAGTCCACCGACAGCCCCGTCTGTCCCTGCTCGATCAGGTAGCGGAAGCGCCCGTTGGTGTCCTCCCCCGTGCCGAAGCCCGCGATCTGCCGCATCGTCCAGAGGCGCCCCCGGTACATGGTGGGGTAGGGGCCGCGGGTGAACGGGTACCGGCCGGGCAGCCCGATGTCCTCGAGGGCGGTGTCCTCGAGGTCCTCCGGCGTGTAGACGCGCTGCACGGGAAGCCCCGAGCCCGTGCGGGAGTCCGGCCGGGACTCCGGCTGGCGCTCCGTGAAGGCCCGCAGCTCGTCCGCTTCCCACGCTTCTCGACGCGCCCGGGCGCGGGCGATGAGGTCGCGATCGAACAGGGGCATGCGCTTGTCGGTGCTCACGGCGTGTTCCCTCCCATCTCAAGCGTAGCGCACCTGTGCGCTCAGCTTGGCGAGGATCGGCTCGTCGCGCGCGGCCGGGTCGGCGCACTCGATCCCGGGCAGCCAGTACTCGTCCCCGGGATCCGGGCGCCATGCGGGATCGTCGCGGGGGGGCCAGACCGTCCAGTCGGCGCCGGGGGCCTTGAAGATGGTCTCGAGGTTCAGCTGTGTCACCGGGGAGGGCGGGTGGCGACGAGGGCGCGGAGGCTGGCGACGAGGGCGTCGGGAGGCGTGTCCTGCAGGATCAGCTCGGCGACCCCCAGCGCCTTGAGGGGCGCGACGTCCTCGTCCGGGATCACGCCGCCGCCGACGAGAAGCATGTCCTCCACGCCGGCGTCCCGCATGAGGTCGAGCACCCGCGGGAAGATGGTCATGTGCGCCCCCGACAGGATGCTGATGCCGACGATGTCCACGTCTTCCTGGACCGCGGCGGCCACCACTTCCTCTGGCGTCCGGTGAAGCCCCGTGTAGATCACGTCCATGCCGGCATCGCGGAGCGCGCGCGCCACCACCCTGGCGCCGCGGTCGTGACCGTCGAGGCCGACTTTGGCGATGAGCACGCGGATCGGCTTGCCGGAGATCATGATGGGCTCTCCGAGGGTAGAGGAACGGGGAAAGGCCCGTCAAGGGCTACCTCGGGAGCGAACGGGAGCCGCGTGGAAGAGCTCGGCCCCGCCCGGGCGCCGGGGCGGGGCCGGCTAGTTCCGCGAGCCGCGGGGTACGGTCACCGCTCTCTCGGGGAGCGGAGCCGGCCGTGAGGCAGTGGGCCGCGGCGCCCGGGGGCCTGCCGACCTGGACGGATCGCCGGCCGTGCGCGGCGCATCCAGCACCTCGCGCACCTTGGCCGTCAGCGCGTCCGGTGTGAAGGGCTTGGACAGGAACGCCGCGCCGGACTCCAGCACGCCGTGGCGGACGATGGCGTCGTCCGTGTACCCGGACATGAAGATCACCCGCATATCCGGGCGGCTGATCGCGAGGCGCTGGGCCAGCTCACGCCCGCTCATCTGGGGCATGACCACGTCGGTCACCATGAGGTGGATCCGGGCCGGATCCTGCTGGCTGATCTGGAGGGCCTCGGCGCCATGCTTGGCCTCGAGGACGACGTAGCCGCTCATCTCGAGGATCTCGCGCACCACCTCACGCACGCGCGCCGCGTCCTCAACCAGCAGGATCGTCTCGGCCCCCTTGGCCGTGGTGTCGGCGGGGCTCTCGAGGCGCTCGCTCGCAGCCGTCTCCGCCTCCTCCTGCACCACGGGCAGGCAGATCTTGAAGGTCGTGCCGCGCCCGGGCTCGCTGTAGAGCCAGATGTGGCCGCCGCTCTGCTTGACGATGCCGTAGACCGTGGACAGCCCGAGCCCGGTGCCTTTCCCCGCGTCCTTCGTGGTGAAGAACGGCTCGAAGATGCGGGCCCGCGTCGCCGCGTCCATGCCGCAGCCGGTGTCCGACACGGCGAGCAGCACGTACTGCCCTGGGGCGGCCTCGCCGTGCTGGCGGGCCGCGACGTCGTCGAGCTCGAGGGTACCGGTCTCGATGGTGAGCCGTCCGCCATCCGGCATGGCGTCGCGGGCGTTGACGGCCAGGTTCATGATCACCTGCTCGATCTGCCCGGGGTCGGCCTTGACGAAGCCCAGATCCGGCTTCGGCACGGTCACCAGGTGGATCGTCTCGCCGAGGAGCCGCTGGAGCATCGTGTCCATCCCGGCGACGATCCCGTTGAGGTCGAGCACCCGCGGCGCGAGCACCTGCTTGCGGCTGAAGGCCAGGAGCTGGCGGGTCAGGGAGGCCGCCTGCTGCGCGGCCTCCCGGATGCCTTCGGCGTTGCGGCGCAGCGACTGGCCTTCGGGGAGGCGGCGGAGGATGAGCACGCTGTCGCCCTGGATCACCATGAGCAGGATCTTGAACTCGAGGGCGATGCCGCCGGCCAGCTCGCCCACCGCCTCCATCTTCTGCG